>VMDJ01000018.1 GCA_008080925.1 Gammaproteobacteria bacterium | reverse complement strand
TCTGCACGCTCGGCGACCAAGCCGACCAAGCCGCGACCATAAGGCAGGCGAACTTTACCGACCGCTTCTTTTCGGAAACCATCGGTTGCCATCAGCACATTGACTTTAGTGTCTTCTTCGCTCAGGTAGATGGAACAAACATCACTGCCGATGGCGACCTTTACCTGCTTAACGATAAGCAACAGCGCGCGTTGCAAATCCGTTGAACGGTTTACAGCACTAACGATTCTGTGAAGCGTATCGAGCATAGACATAATGGGTTACTCAGCGCGCAGCATTTTGCTCAGCCTTTTCGACTGTCTCGCGCTCAGGAAGACCTGATGGGAACAGTACAGGACCAAGCTCTTCTAACGCTCGCTCATAAACACGGCGCTTGAAGTAGATTACTTCATCAACGGGTTTCCAGTAATCGACCCATTGCCAATCATCAAACTCAGGCTTGCGGAATTTATCCAGACAGACCTTTTTATCTGAGCAATTAACACGCAGCAAAAACCAACGCTGCTTTTGCCCGATGCACACAGGATGGGAATGGCGACGAATAAATCGCTTAGGCAAGCGATATCGTAACCAGCGGCGAGTTTCACCCAACACTTCAACGTGCTCAGGTAAGAGGCCGACCTCTTCTTCTAATTCGCGATACATAGCCTCGCGAGGGGATTCATCTGTACGTATTCCGCCCTGGGGAAACTGCCAAGCGTTTTGTCCTACTCTTCGCCCCCAAAACAGGCGATTTTCATCGTTACAGAGAATGATCCCCACATTGGCTCTAAAACCATCTGCGTCGATCACAACTAAAAACCAAAAAATTTTAAACTGAGACCATTCTTCCACAGGGCAAGCCGGCCTCGCAAGCAAGACCTCAATCCATAAGGTATTGCTTATAAAGATTTTTCGGTATGATGCCTTTCCTTCGAAAAACACCGGCTTAGTAGTATGCCCCTAGCGATTTTTGACCTCGACAACACCCTTTTGAACGGCGATTCAGACCTGCTCTGGGGTGAGTTCTTGTGTGAGCTTGGTGTTGTTGATCATGCTGTATACGAGGCAAAGAATCTCGAGTTCTACGAGCAATACAAAGTTGGCACGTTGGACATCTTCGAATTCCTCGCCTTCTCACTAAAGCCACTGTCAGAGCATTCAATGGAAAAACTTGAAGCTTGGCGCACCGATTTCATCGAAAACAAGATCCTGCCACGCATCACCCAAAAGGCGCGCGACCTGGTTGAATCACATCGTGAGAAAGGTGATTGCCCAATGGTGATTACCGCCACCAACACCTTCGTTACGCGTCCTATCGTGGCTGATCTTGGCATCGAGTACCTGATTGGTACTGAGCCTGAGATCAAAAATGGCCGCTATACCGGCAAGGTCGCCGGCACCCCAAGTTTCCGAGAAGGCAAAGTTGAACGTCTTCAAGAGTGGCTCAGCGTGTATGGCGCAAAGCTTGAGAAAGCTAGCTTCTACAGTGATTCTCTAAACGACCTCCCACTGCTTGAAGTGGTGGAGTTCCCCGTCGCAGTTGATCCCGACGATACCTTACGTGCACACGCCCAGGATAAAGGCTGGCCTGTCATCAGCCTTCGTTAAGCATGCATCACCCGGCAAAAGCTCATTTTTATTACTTGCTGCCGGGCTTTGTAATCCTTGCCTTAACCAGCCTTTCACTGTCCTTACTCATCGGCAGCCATGACATCTCACTTCACCAGGTCATCAGTCTATTAAGCAGTCCTGATAACAGCCTAGCGTCACAAATCATCCATGAGGTACGCCTACCTCGCACGCTCTCTGCTTTTGCCGTCGGTGGCCTACTCGCGCTAGCGGGTGCTCTGATGCAAGTCCTACTGCGTAACCCTTTAGGCGACCCCTACGTCCTAGGTGTTTCTGGCGGAGCGGCAAGCGCCGCGTTATTTGGAATGATCTTAGGTGTCGCCGGTTGGTTGATTACACCAATTGCCTTTATCGGGGCGATGATCAGCATCCTTGTTGTGTTTGGCCTAAGCCGCTTTCAATCCGAACAACAAACCCTCTTACTTGCGGGCGTGGTCATGGCCGCATTTTGGGGAGCCTTAATTAGCCTCACCCTCTCACTTACTCCCCCCATGCAACTGCCTGGCATGTTGTTTTGGCTGATGGGTGATTTGAGTGATGCGCAACAACCTTTCATCTCATTACTTATCTTGGCTGCAGGTTTAGTTTTTTCCCTGATGATTGCCAATCAGCTCAATATCGCTATCTATGGTGAGGAGCAAGCACACAGCTTAGGCATCAATACACAACAGCTGAGACTCAAACTCTATATGCTTACCTCACTGCTCACAGCGAGCGCGGTGAGCATTGCTGGCGCTATTGGTTTTATCGGCCTGATCATCCCGCACCTTGTGCGCTTGCTTGGCGTTACTGACCATCGTAACGTATTACCGATGAGCGTTTTAGCTGGTGGATCACTCTTAGTCTTAGCTGACTTATTAGCTCGCATCCTAATTAGCCCGATGCAAATCCCCGTGGGTATATTCACAGCACTCTTGGGTGTACCGGTCTTTTTATGGCTACTCGTGAGATCTCGCTCATGAGCTTAAGCATCAACAAACTAACCCTCAGCACAACAAAGCGATGCTTGGTTAATGAGTTATCCCTCAGCGTTACTACTGGTGAGCGCTGGGTCATCATTGGACCTAATGGCGCAGGAAAAAGCTCATTACTCAAAGCCTGTGTTGGGTTAACCGCACACCCTGAAGTCACGTTTGAACAGAAAGCCATTTATGACTATGAACCAAAAGATCGAGCGCAACGCATTGGGCTGTTATCACAACAAAGCTTAACCGGATTTAACACTCGAACATTGGATCTAGTTCTATCAGGCAGCTACGCACTGACGACATCCTACTGGGAAGATCAAGATCACTTACACGCTGCAGTAGTCCTACTCAAATCGCTAGGTTTGAGCGAAAACATGAATCAAGCTGCGAGTGAATTATCAGGTGGCGAATTACGCCGAGCCGAGATTGCCCGTTTGATGCTGCAAAACCCAAAAGTGATGTTATTAGATGAGCCACTCAATCATCTCGACCTACATCAACAAAAAGCAACGCAAGACATTTTGTTAAACCATCTTGCAAAACATAACAACGCAGCACTCTGGGTTGAGCATGATCTGAATCGTGCACGCGCTATTGCGACTCATGCGGTGTTATTAAAAGGCGATGGTCACTGGCAAGCAGGTGAAGCTGAGGATCTATTAACGTCAAAAAACTTATCTGAGCTCCTCAATACGCCGTTGCAAAGCATCGGTGAACAAGATTATCTCAGCGTATTTTACTGATCGCCTTCGCGAATTCGCTGACATGGCGTGCGCACATCAGGATTCTCAACTGCCTCAACAATGGCATTCACCACCGTATTGAATTCATCGGGCGTCACTACCGTCATAATCCGGCCAAGCAACTCCGGATCAACCTGAGCGTAAACATTTTCACCCGTATTGAGTTCCAAAACGATACCCGCCGCGTTATAGCCCACTTCAGCTTCGTTGTTTTCATCTTCATAAAGCTGCTGATTGAGCGCCATCATGTCGTCGTAAAAATCTTCGATCGCTTCATCAAGATCGTCGTCTAAATCTTCCGAAATCCAGACCTTAAGCAAACCTTCATCTTCTTCGAGCTTTAGCTCTACCGCCTTCTCCTGCAGAAAATTGACAAATTGGTCACGTGGTCGCTCGTCAAAGAAAACATATTCCAACATAAGAGTAGACCCTGAAATTATCGTTATATAGCGATGTTCTAATACTTAAACACCCATCTATTTTACTGCACATTAGTTAAGGAAAAGTAACTCTGATTACTCTATTATCGAGCCACTTAGGAACCCTAGGAGAACCTACACGATGACACAATTAAAAAAATTACTGACTGTCACCACATTGTCTGCAGCTTTCTTTGCCGCAAGCCAAGCTAGTGCTTTCTGGAATAACAACAACATGCCTTGGAATGATAACGGCTACGGTAACAATGGCTGGGGCTTCAATGGCAACAACATGCCTTGGAACAACCGTAACGGTAATAGCCGCTGGGGAAATATGCCTTGGAGCAATAACAACGGTTATGGCAACAATGGTTGGGGCAACATGCCTTGGAGCAACAACGGTAATAACGGCTGGGGTTTCAACGGCAACAACATGCCTTGGAACAACAATGGCAATAACAACGGCTTTGGTTGGGGCGGCAACAACGGCAACCCAATGAACTGGGGCCCAATGGGCAGCGATGAATGGAAAGGCGGCAACGCACCATGGAACAAAGATATGCCATGGCAAGATAACCGCATGTTCCGCGGCTGGGGTCCTGTACCTCAAGCTCGCCAAGGCGTCGTTCGTCCACCGGTACAACGTCCACCTGCACCAGCTGCTAAGCCACAGGCCGCGCCTGCTGCACCGGCTGCTAATTAAGTTTCTTACTGACACAAAAAAGCGCCCTTTCGGGCGCTTTTTTTATGCCGTATTGGCACCTTTACCGAGCAAAGCTCAGCTCGCCGTTAGTCACATCAATCTTGATCACATCCCCAGGATGATAATCGCCACCCAAGATCGATTGTGCCATTGGGTTTTCAATCTGGTGTTGGATCGCACGCTTCAATGGACGCGCACCATACACAGGATCGAAGCCCGCCTCACCTAATAGATCTAATGCTGCGGCACTGATATCCAAACTCAAGTCACGTTCAGCTAAACGCTTATGCAAATACTGCATCTGGATCTCAGTGATTGAACGGATCTGCTCACGACCTAATGGATGGAACACGACAGTCTCATCAATACGGTTGATGAACTCAGGACGGAAGTGTTGACCCACAACACCCATCACTGCTTCTTTCATCTCATCGTATTGACCATCACTCGACATGGTCTGAATCAAATCAGAACCCAAGTTAGAGGTCATCACGATCACCGTATTACGGAAATCCACAGTACGCCCCTGACCATCGGTCAAACGGCCATCATCTAAGACTTGTAACAATACATTGAACACATCGGGATGAGCCTTCTCCACCTCGTCCATCAAGATGACACTATAAGGACGACGACGAACCGCTTCAGTTAGATAACCACCTTCGTCATAACCCACATAGCCAGGCGGCGCGCCGATTAAACGCGATACCGAGTGCTTCTCCATGAACTCAGACATATCGATACGCACCATCGCATCTTGGGTATCAAATAAGAACTCCGCGAGCGCTTTACACAACTCGGTCTTACCTACACCGGTAGGACCTAAGAATAAGAATGAGCCATTGGGACGGTTTGGATCAGATAGGCCCGCACGTGAACGACGAATAGCATTCGATACAGCACCAATGGCTTCTTGTTGGCCCACCACTCGCTTACCGAGCTCGCTTTCCATCTGCAAAAGCTTTTCGCGCTCACCCTCGAGCATCTTAGACACCGGAATACCGGTCCACTTAGATACGATGGTCGCGATCTCTTCTTCCGTCACGTTATTGCGAAGCAACTTAGTCTCTGCTGGCTTCTCATTAGATGCCGCAGCGACCTTCGCTTCTAGCTCTGGAATCACACCGTATTGCAGCTCAGACATCCGTTGTAAGTCATTCGCACGACGCGCTGTTTCAAAGTCTAAACGCGCCTGCTCTAACGCTTCTTTGATGTGTGTACTGCCTTGCATGGCTGCCTTTTCAGATACCCACACCTCTTTAAGATCAGCGAACTCACGCTCAAGACCTGACACTTCATCATCCAGTATCGTTAAACGTTTCTTAGAGGCCTCATCCGATTCTTTCTTCAGCGCTTCACGTTCAATCTTTAACTGAATCAAACGACGATCGAGCTTATCCATCTCTTCCGGCATAGAGTCGATCTCCATGCGGATATGTGATGCCGCTTCATCGATTAAATCGATGGCTTTATCAGGGAGTTGCCGATCAGTGATGTATCGAGTTGAAAGCTCAGCCGCAGCAACAATCGCAGGGTCAGTGATATCAACACCATGGTGAACTTCGTAGCGTTCTTTTAAACCACGCAAAATAGCAATCGTATCTTCTACTGTTGGCTCTTCTACTAACACTTTTTGGAAACGACGCTCTAATGCTGCATCTTTCTCGATGTACTGACGATACTCATCCAAGGTGGTAGCACCCACACAATGCAACTCACCGCGCGCTAAAGCTGGCTTAAGCATATTGCCAGCATCCATAGCACCATCGCCTTTACCGGCACCAACCATGGTGTGGATCTCGTCGATAAACAGAATGATCTGACCTTCTTGTTTAGATAAGTCATTCAAGACTGCCTTCAAACGCTCTTCGAATTCACCGCGGAATTTTGCACCTGCAATCAACGCACCCATATCGAGCGATAACAAACGCTTACTCTTTAAACCTTCGGGCACTTCACCATTGACGATACGTTGGGCAAGGCCTTCAACAATCGCGGTCTTACCCACGCCAGGCTCACCAATCAAAACCGGATTATTTTTAGTACGGCGCTGCAGCACTTGAACCGCACGACGAATCTCATCGTCACGACCAATCACAGGATCTAGCTTGCCTTGTTCTGCACGCTCAGTCAGATCAATCGTGTATTTATCCAACGCTTGACGCTGTTCTTCGGCATTTGGATCATCAATTGATGCACCACCGCGAACGTTATCAATCGCTTTATTAATCGCCGTCTTGCTACCGCCAGCTTTGCGTAAAGCATCTCCTAACGCACCCTTATCTTCCATTGCCGCTAAGACAAATAACTCAGAGCTGATGTATTGATCCTTACGCTCTTGAGCCAACTTATCGGTTTGATTCATCAAACGACCAAGGTCATTTGAAAGGTGCACATCTCCCGCATTACCCTGCACAGATGCTAGGCGCTCTAACGCTTCGCTCAGTGATGAGCGTAACTGGTTCACATTCACATCGGCTTGACCGAGTAATGGGCGCACGCTGCCACCCTCTTGATCAAGCAAAGCCACCATCAAGTGAACCGGTTCTATAAATTGATGATCACGCCCGAGAGCCAAGCTCTGCGCGTCTGCAAGCGCAAGCTGAAACTTACTTGTAAGCTTATCCATACGCATGGGTTTATCTCCAAAAATTCTCTAACTGACAGAGATATGGGGGTATTTAGCGCGTTTTCAAGATTCGGAGTATTGAGCTACATCAAGCTCAATGAATCAGGACTTCTTTCCCGTGCCGCCGTCTTGGTAGACCTTGCGTTTAAATAGATCGGTTCGCCGGCTTACCACACGATCGACAAATAACATGCCATCAAGATGATCAATCTCATGCTGAGCAGCTCGTGCCTCATAGCCTTCCATGTCGAATTGAAGCGGCTCGCCGTAAGGGTCTTTTGCGCTCAACGTGATTTTCGTCGCTCGGATCACATTCCCGGTGTAATCGGGGACTGATAAGCACCCCTCTCGTCCCTTCTCAAAGCCATCCCATTTCGTGATTTCAGGATTCACTAACACCATATAGCCATGGTTAGGCACTGGTTTACGTGTTGTTGAGCAATCGATGATAACGACGCGTTTAAACATGCCTACCTGAGGTGCTGCGATACCAACAGCAGCCGGACCATTCAGACGTGTTTCTTCAAGGTCGGCAATAAAAGCACGTAGCTCATCATCAAACACCTCAACAGGTTCAGAGACCTGCTTTAAGCGCTCATCAGGCAGCTGTAGTATCTCAAGTAGTGCCATTCTGCATTAACCAATATATGTCTCGATAGCCGACACACTGACCGACACACCGCTCTCGCGAACTGCGCTTAATGCCGATTCGATAGATTCAATATCCAACGTAGACACAGCCGTGATTTGCATGATGTAAATCGGCTTATCTTCGGTGCCGGCAACATCAGACTCTAAATCCAGGATATTGAGACCCAACTCTGCTAACACAGCGGTAACCTGTGAAACGATACCTGGGCGATCAGCCCCGCTGACTGTTACATGTACATTTGGGATGACATGCTTATGTAGACCACCCTCAATGGGGTCTACATGCAAACTCATCCCTTGCGATTCTAAAATTGGCGCGAGTGAGTTGCGTAGCGACTGTTCATCCTCTGCGCCTGACACCATCATCATCACCGTAAAGTTGCCACCCAAGCGCAACATCGAGGTCTCACCCAACGTTACGCCATGATCGGCTAGAGCACCCGAGATCGCCGCGACCATCCCAGGCTTATCTTTACCAATCATCGTTAACATGAACCACGTTGCCTTCATTGCTCACTCACTTATTGTCATCTGACAACCAAATTAGACTGGCCATTCTGCCAGTGACCGACTCGCGTCGAAACGAGTAGAAATGATCTGCATCAGCATAGGTGCAGATACCACCACCAAAGATATGCGACACACCGGCTGACAATAATCGTTGTCGTGCTAATAGAAAAATATCAGCCATCCAATGCCCTGAACGAGATATTACAAAGGCATTTTCAGCTGCAGCATGCTGTTGCACAAACATCTCGCGTACTTCATCACCCACTTCAAAATGCTCCGGCCCAATCGCCGGCCCCATCCAGGCCATCACCTTACTAGGTTGATCAAAACACTTAAGTGTTTGCTCTAAAACACCAGCCGCCAAACCGCGCCAACCAGCATGCGCAGCGGCGACTGCTGTACCTTGCTCGTCACAAAACAAGACCGGCAAACAATCTGCCGTCATGACGACGCAAGGCGTGTTCAACTGCTGGGTAAACGCAGCATCAGCGCAATGTGTTGTCTTCAACTCAGGTCGAACGACCTCCGTACCGTGCACTTGCTCAAGCCAATAAGGCTCATTAGGAATGGCTAAGACCTCGGATAATCGACGACGATTCTCTGCCACATTGATGGGATCATCATCAACATGCGTCGCCAGATTCAAACTTGACCAAGCGCCCTGACTAACACCACCTTGTCGCGTGGTTGAATACGCTCGCACATGTTCGGGAGCTGGCCAGTCAGGAATGATCGGCTCAATCATCCTCTTCCCAGATTTCTAAGCCATCGACTTCAAATGCCTGATAGAAGTCATCGCCAAACTCCATCTCTTCACCATCACCAAAATGATGGTCGCGTAGCGCTTCAATCAGCACAGCCATATCATCAGGCATTGGCACTTCGAAGTTAAGCTCTTTACCGCTCTCGGGATGCTGAAAGCTTAAGCGTTTAGCATGCAGTGCTTGGCGCTTAAAACCTCGCATCACTTCTTTCACATAATCATCAGCATTTTTTGGCAGTTGCAAACGAGCCCCATACACAGGATCGCCAATTAAAGGGTGTCGGAGATGTGCCATATGCACACGTATCTGATGCGTGCGACCCGTTTCAAGATTCACCTTAAGCAAGGTATGCGCTTGGAACTTTTCCAAGACCTTGTAATGCGTAACCGCAGGCTTTCCCATGGGATTAACCGCCATTTTTATACGCTGTGTAGGATGACGACCGATGGGTAGATCAATCGTACCGCCAACATTAAACTTTCCATTCACCACCGCTCGGTATTCGCGCTTCATGGTCCGTTTCGCTAAGGCTTCACTTAATTTCTTATGTGCAAGCTCACTTCGCGCAACAACCATTAGACCAGTAGTTTCTTTATCTAAGCGATGCACGATGCCGGCACGTGGAATATTCGCTAGGCTCTCATCCATGTAGAGCAGACCATTTTGCAAGGTACCATCGGGGTTACCGGCTGCAGGATGTACGACTAAACCCGCAGGCTTGTTCACCACGATCAGATGTTCATCCTCATAGACCACCTCGAAATCAACATACTGAGGTCGACACTCAACCTGATCTTCGATCACCGCCGTTAACTGAACTCGATCGCCTAACTTCACCGCATCTCGGGGTCTTACTGTTTGACCATTGAGTAAAACTCGTCCTTCTTTCGTCCATGCTGACAAACGACTGCGCGAAAATTCAGGGAAAAGCGCCGCCAATGCTTGGTCTAAGCGTTTACCTGCCAAATCAGTGGAAATCTCTGCGGTTTGTTGCTGTTCTTTTGCTGTCACTTTCTCAGCTCGGGGTGTGATCCGTTATACTGTCATCAGTAGTAATAAAGAGATTATCGCCTATGTCGCGCCTCATCTGGACACTTCTTCTCGTTAGCTTTTTGAGCGGCTGTTCGTTTTTTGAGCAAAAAGACCCTACTGAAGGTTGGAGTCAGCAAAAACTCTTCACCGAAGCCAAATCAGCAATGGCGGGTGGCGCTTGGGACAAAGCAATTGATTACTACGAGAAACTCGAGTCTCGCTACCCCTACGGCAAATACGCACACCAAGCTCAGCTCGATATCGCATACGCCTACTACCGTAACGGCGAGCATGACTCAGCTCGTGCTGCAGCGGACCGTTTTATCAAGTTTCACCCAAATCACCCTGCAGAAGCTTACGCGCATTATCTAAAAGGCTTGTCGAACTTCAATCGCTCGATCAACTTCCTGACGCGCTTTATCCCAAGCGACCAAAGCCAACGTGATCCCGGTGGTGCACTCCAGTCATACCAAGACTTCGCCACGGTGCTTGAGAAGTTCCCTGACAGCGAATACACCGAGGATTCTCGAAAGCGTATGCTGTATCTGCGAAATAACCTTGCGCGTTATGAAATCCACGTAGCTAAGTTCTACATGAAGCGTGGTGCTTTTGTTGCAGCTGCCAATCGTGCGAATTACGTCATTGAAAACTATCAGCGCACACCGGCTGTGTCTGATGCACTCAAAATCATGTCACAAGCCTACACCAAGCTCGATATGCCAGAGCTAGCCAAAGATGCTGAACGCGTTCTAGCGATGAATAAAGATTCCGGCGCGATCGTAGATGACCCGCTCAAACTCCGCGATGAGAATCTCGTCGAGAACTTCTGGACGCTGATCGGTCTCGACGAAAACTGATCGAGATACATCAGGCAATAAAAAAGGGAGCGTCGCGCTCCCTTTTTTTGTATTTGGAAAAGCTTATACCGCTTCGTCGCCTGTCTCGCCGGTACGAATACGAATCACTTGGTCTACTGAAGAGACAAAGATCTTACCGTCGCCGATCTTACCCGTCCGTGCCGCGCCGGTAATCGCTTCAATACACTCATCAACTGAGCCATCAGAGACAACCAACTCAAGACGCAGCTTTGGAAGAAAATCGACGACATACTCAGCACCACGATACAACTCAGTGTGACCTTTCTGGCGACCAAATCCTTTGACTTCAGTTACCGTCATGCCGGTAATACCAATCGCTGATAGCGCCTCGCGCACATCATCTAATTTGAAGGGCTTGATAATCGCTTCAATCTTTTTCATCGTCGATTCCCTGATGGATGGTTAATCTATGGTTAGAGCATAGCGAGAATTGTGCTGACTTAAAAGCCATTCACAATCGGATAACGGCGGTCTCGCCCGTAGGCACGCTGAGTGATCTTCACCCCCGGCGCTGACTGGCGACGCTTGTACTCATTCAAATCGATCAGGCGTGTAATGCGTTCCACCTCAGCCTGATCAAATCCCGTCTCCGCAACAATCTTTTCAACACACTGATCAAGCTCGACGTAACGCTCAATAATGGCATCAAGCACCTCGTAATCCGGCAAGCTATCAGAATCTTTTTGATCCGGACGTAGCTCAGCGGATGGTGGACGGGTAATCACGCGATCCGGAATGATCTCACCATTACGATTAATCCAACGTGCTAGACGATAAACGAGTAGCTTTGGTAGATCTTTCAACGGTGCAAAACCGCCATTCATATCGCCATATAAGGTGGCATAGCCAACTGACATCTCACTCTTATTACCGGTGGTCAGCAACATACGGCCACGCTTATTACTGATCGCCATCAGCAAAACGCCGCGACAACGCGCCTGAATATTCTCTTCTGTCACATCCGCAGGCAAGCCGTCAAAGGAAGCTGAGAGCATCTCTAAAAAGGCATTGAAGGCAGGCTCAATCGGAATCGTCTGATAATCAACACCCTGGGTTTTCGCCTGCTCTGCAGCATCTTCGTTACTCATATCCGAGGTATAGCGCGACGGCATCAAGACCACTTCTAAGTTCTCAGCACCCAAGGCATCAACAGCAATCGCCAAGGTCACCGCTGAATCGATACCACCTGACAAACCCAGCACGGCGCCTTTAAAGCCATTCTTGGTCACATAATCACGAACACCTTGAACCAAGGCACCGTAAATTTCAGCCTCGTCACTTAAAGGTTGAGCAATTGCTTGTTTAATCGGCTGCGCTTGATCATCGAGCTCAATAATCGCGATCTGCTCTTCAAATTGCTGACAACGCAGCTGCACATCACCCAAAGCATTAACCACAAACGAACCGCCATCGAACACCAACTCATCTTGGCCGCCGACTTGATTGGCATACAACATCGAAACCGCATGCTCGCGGCACAGCTCAACCACCGTTCGCTCACGCTCACGGGTCTTACCGCTATTAAAGGGAGATGCATTCAAATTGAGGATGACATGCGCACCCGCACCGGCGAGATCAGCTACGGGCGCATCAAACCAAACATCCTCACAAATCGCTAAGCCAAAGCTCACGCCAGATTGCTCGAAGACCACCGCATCATCACCGGCAGCAAAATAACGCTTCTCATCAAACACGCTGTAGTTAGGTAGCTCACGCTTGTGATATTCAGCAATCACAGCGCCATCTCGCAGAACCACCGCAGCATTAAACCGCTGCCCTTCTCGCATCAACGGCAAACCCAGTACAACCGTAATACCGGCACACTGTTTCGCAACAAGCGCTAACGCGGCATCAACACGACGCTGACATTCATCACGCAACAACAGGTCTTCTGGGGGATAACCAGTGAGCGCCAACTCAGTAAACAACGCCAACTCAACACCCTGCTCACGCAGCTCACAGGCAGCGTCGATAATGCGCTGAGCATTACCTTCGATATCACCGACGAGGAAATTCAGTTGAGCAAGCGCTAACCGCATGAATGGCGCCAATAAATTAAGAAAAGATGCGGTTATTCTACCTGCTGCCGCAAGGCGACAACAGGTAGCAACTCAAGGGATTAAGACATCAAAGAGGCCATCGCCTCGCCAATATCCGCTGGCGAGCGAACCGTTTTAACACCCGCTGCCTCAAGCGCCGCAAACTTGCCTTCCGCTGTACCCTTGCCACCACTAACAATCGCGCCAGCATGGCCCATGCGCTTGCCAGAGGGGGCTGTGACACCCGCAATGTAAGCCACTACAGGCTTAGTCACATGCGCTTTGATGTAGTCAGCAGCTGCCTCTTCTGCCGTACCGCCGATCTCACCGACCATCACAATACCTTCAGTTTGCGGATCGTTTTGGAACAGCTCCAAACAATCAACGAAGCTCATACCATGAATCGGGTCACCACCAATCCCAACACAAGTACTCTGCCCCAAACCAGCATGGGTCGTTTGATGTACCGCTTCATAGGTCAACGTTCCAGAGCGCGACACGATACCGATCTTACCCTTCTGGTGAATCACGCCCGGCATGATGCCGATCTTGCACTCACCCGGCGTAATCACACCCGGGCAGTTAGGTCCAATCAAACGTGCATCACTCTCTTTTAACGCTGCATTCACCTTCAGCATATCCATCACTGGAATACCTTCAGTAATACACACAATCACTTTGATGCCAGCATCATTCGCTTCCAAGATCGCATCCGCAGCAAACGCAGCCGGCACGTAAATCATGGTCGCTTCTGCGCCAGTCGCTTTCACCGCATCGTGGACCGTATTGAATACCGGTAAACCCAGGTGCGTTTGACCACCTTTACCTGGCGTCACACCGCCGACCATATTGGTACCGTAAGCAATCGCTTGTTCTGAATGGAAGGTGCCTTGCTGACCGGTAAAACCTTGGCAGATCACCTTGGTGTCTTTATTAATCAGAATACTCATTGCGCTGCCTCCACCACTTTCTGCGCGGCTTCAGTTAATCCGGCTGCAGCAATCAAATTCAACCCACTGGTTTGCAACATATCGCGGCCTTTCTCAGCGTTGGTACCCTCAAGGCGCACCACCACAGGCACTTCTAAACCCAACTCCTTCACAGCCGTGATGATGCCTTCTGCGATCAAATCACAACGCACAATCCCGCCAAAGATGTTGACGAGCACCGCTTTTACCTTGTCATCTGACAAGATAATTTTGAATGCCTCAGCAACTCGCGCAGCTGTGGTACCACCACCCACATCCAAAAAGTTAGCAGGCAAGCCGCCATGCAGTTTCACTACATCCATCGTTGCCATCGCAAGGCCAGCACCGTTAACCATGCAGCCAATATTGCCATCTAAGGTAATGTAGTTAAGGTCGTGTTCAGCAGCAGCCGCTTCACGCGCGTCTTCTTGTGAGATATCGCGCATCGCGAGTAAATCAGCATGTCTGTACAGCGCATTGCTATCGAGATTAATCTTGGCATCGAGTGCGACCAAATTACCTTCACCGTTCACGATGAGCGGATTGATCTCAACCAAGCTGCAATCTTCTTTTTCAAATAGCGTCACCAAGCCTGAAAGCAACTTAGCGAACTGCTTTATCTGATCGCCCTCTAAACCCAGCCCAAAGCTAAGTTGGCGGCACTGATAACCTTGTAAGCCAGCCGCAGGATCAATGGTCGTGGTAAGAATCTTTTCTGGTGTCTCTTCAGCCACCTCTTCGATATTCATGCCGCCCGCTTGTGACGCCATGATGAGAATTTTTCGCGTCTCGCGATCAACTAGCACCGAAAGATACAACTCGCGCTGAATATCACTTGGCTCTTCCACCAAAATAAAACTCACCGGCAAACCCGCTTCACCAGTTTGTTTGGTGACTAAGCGGTTGCTCAACATGCGGCGCGCTTCGGTAGCGACTTCATCAACTGAGGTCGCAACCACCACGCCACCCGCTTTACCGCGACCACCGGTGTGCGCTTGTGCTTTAACGACCCAACGGCCACCACCCATTTCATTCGCCGCATCGCGCGCTTCATCAGCGGTTTCTACAGCAATACCATGGGGTACCGGGATCTTGTATCCGGCAAACAGTCTTTTGGACTGGAACTCGTGCAAATTCACGCCATCTTCCTTCTAGTGCTTGTTTTGTTGTTATGCGAAATGTCGCTAGTGTGGCACAACATTTCCTCGCTACGTCTTTTAACCGACAGATGAACAGTAGCACTGATTTTTCGGCTTTTTCGGAAAATTGAAACTCCAAATACGAAACGCTTCGGGTTAGCCCCAAGTCATCGATATATGGGGCTCAAGAGGGGTTGTTAGGCTATTGAATTAAATTCTTTCATCAAGACTTGCCACTGGCGGCTTCATTGAAATGTTCTGGGGTGATATGTTGTTTGCCAAATACCTTATTTGGATTGGCATTCACTGATGTTTACCGTAGTGATGACCGGCGGAATTGCTAGCGGCAAAACATCGGCATCTGATATTTTTGCCTCACATGGCGTACCGATTCTGGATACCGATCTCTCGGCGCGTGCTGTCGTTGAGCCTGGACAACCTGCACTCGATGAAATCGAGGCACGCTTTGGTAGTGATGTGATCACCGCTTCTGGCGAGCTCAACCGCGCTGCACTCAGAGAGATCATCTTTGACCATCCAGAAAAACGTCGTGAACTCGAAGCCATCTTGCATCCAAAAATCCGAGCTCATATTAATCAGCAAAAAGACCAGCTGGATGCGCCTTACTGCATTATTGTCGTACCGCTGTTTTTAGAATCAGGAAGGGGCTACGAAGCCGATCGCCTACTAGTGATTGATGTCCCAATTGAAGTTCAGCGAGAACGGCTAGCCCAACGAGATGGCACCACGCCGGAGCAGATCGAACAAATTTTGAACTCTCAGGCGACTCGCGACGAGCGACTTTCAGCGGCTGACGATGTGATTGATAACACCGCAAACCCAGATGCTTTGGCAGCACGAGTGGCCGAACTCCATCAGCAGTACCTGTCTCAGGCGGGATAACCCATCTTTACCCTCACCGATCAACACGCGACAATGCAGCATGTCTGAGCTGATCACTTTTGAACAACCGCTGAATGAGAAAAGCCGCACCTTGCTGCGTCTTTCGCATTTGTTTGAGCAGCTCGATTTCTTTACGAGTAAATCTGGCGAATGGAATGTTCGCGGCAGCCTGCAAGCGCTTCTCGATATCACTGCGGTTCTCACTCGTGGTGATCTAAAAACTGAAATCGTTAAAGAGCTCGATCGTTTTCGAGTTTTCTTCGAGCGTCTGAAATCATCCAGCGATGTTGATATGAATCGCTTGCAGCATGTTTTGCAAAACATTGACTACGCACGAAAGTCACTCAAGAACATCTCAGGTGCACTTGGGCAGAACCTGCGCCAGGATGAATTTCTCAGCGCTGTACTGCAACGCTCTTCGATCCCAGGCGGCACGTTTGATTTTGATATCCCTCAACTGCATTACTGGTTGAATCAATCACATAGCGATCAATTGCTACAGATGGATGATTGGCGTAATGAGATTGGCCCAGTGCAAGATGCTGTTGAATTACTGCTCGGCATGATTCGCGAAAGTACCGTATCGAAACACTGTGTTGCAGAACGTGGCTTCTATAACCAAACACTCAGTAGTGATAGCGCATCACAACTTGTGCAAATTAAAGTGGCTAAAGATGAGAATGTGTTCTGTGAAATCAGTGGTGGCAAGCAGCGATTCACGCTCCGCTTTATTGAGGTTTCGGAATTAGGCCATGGAAAACCGACTGAGCGCGATATTCCGTTTGAGTTGAAGGTTTGTCAGCTATGAAGAAAGCCAAAACGGTTAGCTGCCCTACCTGCAATGCTGATGTCATTTGGTCTGAAGACTCACCTTATCGCCCCTTTTGTAGCAAGCGTTGTCGCTTAATTGATTTAGGAGAGTGGCTGGATGAAGAGAAGCGTATTCCCGGTAATCCACACTTCCCACCCGAAGACGACTCAAGCTCACTACATTAAGCGCTTCGCCAAAGCCCTCGAATTCCCGCAACACCTTGAGCGCCGGATTCAAGTGCTTTTGCTTCTTGTTCAGGTGACATCCCACCTAAGGCATACACTGGCACATTAACCTTTTCGACCAAGTCCTTAAATACAGCCCAACCCAAAGGTGTCGCATCTGGATGAGAACGCGTTGGCAGCACCGGCGATAAGACACAAAAATCCACACCGAGCTTTTCAGCCTGCTGAAGATCTATTTCGTTATGACAAGAAGCAGACAACATAACGACACCATCAGGTCGCTCATTAAGATCATGCAATTGACGGCTATTGAGATGCCACGATGTCAATTGATACGTTTTTTGATCATCAACTGAGGCATTCACCATGATGCTAGCGTCATAGCTAGCCGCTAATGCATTTGCTTGAGCCAATGTCTCAGACCAGTCATCTGCATTTAAACCAAACAAGCGCCATTGGAAAAGTCGCTCACCCTTCTCGAGGTTCACTTTTAGCTGATCTAATACCTCTGTTACTGAAAGATCTGGCGGTGTAATCAAATATCGCGTGGGTAATTTAAGTGCCTTAATAATTGGCTCATCTGCTGCTGGCATATCGTATTGCTCCATCTCATTTTGACTCACCCAAGCAAGTGGCTGTCCTTCTTTACCGACCGGCTCACCTTGCCAATCAGTTACCAAATAGACATCAAGAAAGATCTTTTTATCGCCATAGTCGTGACGCACTTGGATTAGAGGGCGAAAGGAGATCTCAGCAATTCCCAACTCTTCATGCAGTTCGCGAGACAAGGCATCAACCGCAGACTCATTTACTTCGCATTTACCGCCAGGAAACTCCCAAAGACCGCCGAGATGCTTATCGACTGGTCGCTGTGCTAACAGGATGTTTCCCTGCGCATCACGCAAGACACCTGCCACCACATGAATCCAATCCGACATCGTTACGAACGGTACTCCGCATTGATCTTGACGTAATCGTAAGAGAAGTCACACGTCAGCACTCTCGCAGTACCTTTGCCTTCATTCATGATTACACGGATCTCGAAAGCGTCTTTATTTAATACGCTTTGCCCCTGCTCTTCGGTATAGCTTGCTGCGCGACCACCGTCACTAACAAGCAAAACATCATCAAGATAGATCTTAAGCGCATCAATATCGAGATGATCTATGGGTGCACGGCCGACAGCGGCTAAAACACGCCCCCAGTTAGGATCAGATGCAAACCAAGCAGTCTTACATAAAGGTGAATGCGCAACAGTGAATGCAACCGCTTTAGCTTCTGCATCATCTTTAGCGCCCTCGACTGCGATCTCAACGAGCTTAGTGGCACCCTCGCCATCACGCACGATTTCGCGCGCCAAGTAGAACAAAACCTCGTTCAGTGCTGACTGGAAAACCTCTTGATGTGTATCAGTGATCTCCACACCAGAGGCACCACTTGCCAACAACACACACGCATCATTGGTTGAGGTATCACCATCGACGGTAATGCTGTTAAACGAAGGATCAACACCTTTAGCTAACATTGATTGCAGTCGCTTTTGATCGATCTTGGCATCCGTTGCCACATAACCGAGCATGGTCGCCATGTTCGGGTGAATCATGCCGGAACCTTTTGCGATTCCAGTAATCGTGATTGTTTCGCCATCAAGCTCGATCTGCTTCGAGCAATATTTAGGGCGCGTATCAGTTGTCATGATGGTACGAGCTGCATCTTCCCAACCATCTTCGCTTAATTCTGACATCAAGCTCGGCATCGCCTGCTGAAAAGGCAGAATGGGTAAGTCTTGCCCGATAACACCCGTTGAAAAAGGCAACACTTGGCTCATAGGACATCCCGCAAGCGCTGCGACTGTGCGGCACGTTTCGCGAGCGGCACGCATACCCTCATCACCTGTACCTGCATTTGCGTTACCTGAATTGATAATCAAATAACGCACTGGATCTTTAGCCAAATTCTCTTTGGCGACATGCACGGGCGCAGCGCAGAATTTATTTTTTGTAAAAACTCCGGCAGCTGTGCCACCTTGAGCAAGCTCAATGAGACAAACGTCTTTTCGATTTTTATAACGAATTCCAGCTGCAGCCGTAGCTAATCGAACACCTGATACTGACAAGCCTACCCCTGCCATCAATTCGTTGTTGCTCATTTAATTTAACTTACCGTGACACTGTTTAAACTTTTTGCCCGAACCACAAGGACAAGGCTCGTTTCGACCCACTTTTTTATCAGGGCGAACATAAGGCTGCTGCTCTTCCTCAGCCGCCTCTGGCATCACATTCGCTTGCTCTGGCTCACCTAAACCGGTGAACTCTTCGTGTTGAAAATTAAATTCAGTTGGATCTGGTTGTGGCTCTGGCTGCGGCATCTCTTGTAACTGAAGACGCGTCAGGATCTGCACAACCTCTTGCTTCATTGAACCGAGCATAGCGGAGAACATTTCAAATGCCTCGCGCTTGTACTCTTGCTTAGGATTCTTTTGAGCATAGCCACGTAAATGAATACTGTTACGGAGATAATCCATTGCTGCTAAATGCTCTTTCCATTGCGTATCAAGGACATACAACATGACCTCTTTTTCAATGCGACGCATTTGCTCAGGGCCCGCTTGAGCCTCTTTCGCTTTATACACATCAATGATTTGATCCAAGATCCTCTGGCGCAAGGTTTCTTCGTGTAGGTCATCATCGTCATCTAACCATTGCTGGATAGGTGAGTGAATGTCGTAGTGTTCTTTTAACGCTTCCGTCAGACCTTCAACATCCCATTGTTCTTCCAAGCTTTGTGGTGGGATATACATATCGATCATGTCATTGACGACTTCTTCACGAATCTCTTGGATTTCGTCAGACACATCTTCGACGTTCATTAAGTCGTCACGCTGACGGTAAACCACCTTACGCTGATCATTCGCAACATCGTCATAATCAAGCAAGTTCTTACGAATATCGAAGTTACGACCTTCAACTTTGCGTTGTGCATTCTCGATCGCTTTATTCACCCATGGGTGTTCAATCGCTTCACCTTCCTGCATACCAAGCTTTTGCATCAAACCTGCAACACGCTCAGACGCAAAGATGCGCATCAAACTATCTTCAAGAGATAAATAGAAACGCGATGAGCCCGGGTCACCTTGACGGCCTGAACGACCACGTAACTGATTATCAATACGGCGTGATTCATGACGCTCGGTACCGATTACACGCAAACCACCAGCTTCTAGCACTTGCTTGTGGCGCTGCTTTTGATCTGCACGAACCGCGTCAATTTGAGCTTGATCAGTACTAGCACCGAGTTGTTCGATCTCGATCTCAACATTACCGCCGAGCACAATGTCAGTACCACGACCTGCCATATTGGTTGCAATGGTAACTGCGCCTGGACGACCAGCTTCTGCTACAACAAAAGCTTCACGCTCGTGCTGCTTTGCGTTCAAAACCTGGTGCTTAATCTTTGCTTCATTGAGTAAATTAGCTACCAACTCCGACACTTCAATCGAAGCTGTACCGACCAACACCGGCTGACCACGCTCTACACAATCAGCCACATCTTTGATGATCGCTGCGTATTTCTCTTGTTGTGTCATGAAGATCAAATCCGTTTGGTCATCACGTTGAACTGGCGTATTGGTTGGGATAACCACAACCTCAAGACCATAGATCTGCTGGAATTCGAAGGCTTCGGTGTCTGCCGTACCCGTCATACCAGAGAGCTTTTCATAGAGACGGAAGAAGTTCTGGAAGGTGATAGATGCCAGCGTTTGGTTCTCGTGCTGAATTGGCACGCCTTCTTTTGCTTCAACCGCTTGATGCAAACCTTCTGACCAACGACGTCCGGGCATCGTACGGCCAGTGAATTCATCAACGATAACAATTTGGCCATCTTTAACAATGTAATCAACATTGATCGTAAACAACACATGCGCACGTAATGCTGCCATCACGTGGTGCATCAGCATGATATTGGCGGAGTCATAAAGACTCTCACCCTCTGCTAACAAACCTTTTTGCGTGAGGATCTCTTCGACTTTTTCGTGACCATCGTCACTGAGGAAAATCTGTTTCGCCTTTTCATCAACTGCATAATCACCCGGTCCAAAATCGGGCTTCCCTTCATCATTAGTGATTGGATCTTGACGTGTCAGCTGAGCGGGAATGTCATTCACTGCCAGATAGGTTTGCGAACTATCTTCAGCAGGACCCGAAATAATCAACGGCGTACGCGCTTCGTCAATCAAGATCGAGTCAACCTCGTCGACAATCGCGAACGCTCTGCGTTGTGCTCGCTGCTCTGCCGAGAAGGACATATTGTCACGTAGATAGTCGAAACCAAATTCGTTATTGGTACCGTAAGTAATGTCGCAGTCGTATGCCTCACGACGGGTACATGGACGTAAATGCTGGTGACCATCTGCACCTTCAAAGTTCAGATCGACTTTAAACGATGCAGCATCAGGTCCTTCCGCACCGGATGAGTTTATAACACCCGTGCTTAATCCTAAGAAGTTATAAAGACGACCCATCCAAGCAGCGTCACGTCGCGCCAAGTAGTCATTTACCGTGACAACGTGCATACCTTTAGCTGGCAAAGCATTCAAATACGCCGCCAAGGTTGCCACCAACGTCTTACCTTCACCGGTACGCATCTCAGCAATCTTGCCTTGATTAAGCACCATGCCGCCGATCAACTGGACGTCAAAGTGGCGCATACCCATGACACGCTTACCTGCCTCGCGCACAACCGCAAAGGCTTCCGGCATCAAATCATCGAGGCTTGCGCCACTGTCTAAGCGGTCACGAAACTCTTGGGTTTTCGCTTTCAGCTGCTCATCGCTTAGCGCACTTACTTCAGGCTCAAGGTCATTAATTTGTTGAACCGTTTTCATCATGCGTTTGACGAGTCGATCGTTACGACTGCCAAACACCTTTTTCATTATTTTGCTGATCATAGGATTGGCCTTTGAGGCAATACAGTTTTAGACAATGGAAACAAGAGACGCCCTTAAACAGGGGCGAGCAAAATTAAGGGGCGCGGATGAAGCGGCTCGGATTGATATGTTTTCCATTTTGATGCACCTCAAGATGCACATGCGGGCCATTCGAACGACCTGTGCTACCAAGCAGGGCTATCACTTGGCCTTTATTAATGATGTCACCCAAGCCAACGAGGTTCTTTTCATTGTGCGCATAGAGCGAGGTGTAGCCATCAATGTGTTGAATCTCGATCACGTTACCAAAATCTGGGGATAACTCTGAGCGCGTAACCACACCACCAGCGATGGCATGAATGTCGATACCTTCTTTACCAGCAAAGTCGACACCGCGATGAAAAGTCTTTTTACCGTTAAATGGATCAATGCGCTCGCCATATACTGACGACATCCAACCTTTGCGTGTTGGTTTGCCTGACAATGTCACCGCATCAACAAGTTCGCGCTGACTGAGTTGATCTTCAATCGACAAGAGCGCTTCCTCACGCTCTTCGAGCAAACCGGTCAGTCTATCAATTTCAGCTGCTAGTTCTTTTAACTCCAAAGAATTAACACCCTGCTCTGAACCACCTACTGCGGGCGCTTGATCAAATGTCAGATCAGCAATGTGCACATCGCTTTGCTCAGCTAGGCGCTCACCTAAAGCATCTAAGCGCAACAAGCGTGCTTGCAAATTACCAATGTGAATCGCTAATGCATCAATGTTGGCGCGTTGTTCATCACGCAGTTCAGCAACCGCTCGCTGACTCTTACGCAAGGTTTCGACCCAAGCTTCAACTGGCTTATCGACAACACTCGGCTGAACACCCGAACCCATGACATAACCGAGCCACACCAACAAACCACTCATCACAGCCATGCTAGGCACTAGCCACAATGAAGCTTTCGCCGCACTGATCTGCACACTGCGCTTGTGTTTACGTGATTTTGGTATCAGGATGATGTTCATCTGACTCGCTAATGTTGTATTTGTTTTAATGGCTAAAAGACCGCAATCAATCCGCCAAGTTTTGAACGCTGATGAAGAATTGCGTCGACTGCATCAAAACATTTCTCAGCAACAGCATTTAGCTAACCAAGTGAAGGACTCTTTGCCGGGCCAAGTGGCTCAGCACTGCCATGTCATTTCACTCGATGGAAATAGCTTGCGAATAGTAACCGATTCTTCGCTTTGGGCGGCTAAAATTCGCTTCAGCGAACCGCAGCTTTTAGCTTCAATTCGACGCAAATACCCACAAGTTCGCGATCTGCAAATCGCCACTCGCCCGATCGCTAAAACCAAGCCCCTTCGGGTTGCCCAACGCGCTAAACCGCAGTTCACAGCTAAGGCGACTCAGCATGTCGAAAATGCGGCTAAATCGCTGTCAAACGAACAACTCAAGCACGCCATGCAGCGTCTTGCGAAAACGTTGGGAAAACTGACGGATTAAACCTGAATAGGTTTTGCGTATGAGATTGGAGCGGTTGACTCGTCTTCAAAAATAACCTCTTCCCACGCAGACTGATCAGCAGCCAAAGCATGTAAAAGTTGGTTATTTAGAGCATGGCCCGACTTATATCCCGAGAATGCACCGATCAAGCTGTAGCCCAGCAGATACAAGTCACCAATTGCATCAAGCACCTTGTGCTTAACGAACTCATCTTCGTAACGTAGACCGTCGTCATTCAATACACGGAAATCATCAACAACAATCGCGTTCTGCATGCTGCCACCTAGGGCAAGACCACGCTCACGTAAAGCCTCGATATCACGCAAGAAACCAAAGGTACGTGCGCGACTAATTTCTTTAACGAATGAGGTTGATGAGAAGTCGATTTCAACCGTATTACCGCCGTCCTCAAAGACAGGGTGATCGAAATCAATATCGAAATTCACTTTGAAACCTTCGAAAGGCTCGAAACGAGCAACCTTGTCACCATGGGTAACTTCGATAGGCTTCTTGATACGGATAAAGCGCTTCGCCGCTTTCTGTTCTTCGATCCCAGCGGATTGGATCAAGAACACGAAAGGACTCGCGCTTCCATCCATGATGGGAACTTCTGACGAGGTCAGGTCGATGTAGGCATTATCGATACCTAAGCCCGCCATTGCAGCTAACAAGTGCTCAATCGTTGAAACACGAACACCTTCTTTAACAAGGGTGGTTGACAACATGGTGTCGCCAACGAAGTCTGCTTTTGCTGGGATTTCAACAACAGGATCCAAGTCTACACGGCGAAAAATAATGCCT
Organism: Gammaproteobacteria bacterium; assembly: GCA_008080925.1. Classification (GTDB taxonomy): domain Bacteria; phylum Pseudomonadota; class Gammaproteobacteria; order Chromatiales; family Chromatiaceae; genus VMDJ01. Next base: position 513 of record VMDJ01000018.1, on the reverse strand, counting down.
GTATTGACCGCTGCTGGACGCAAAGTAAGCAAGACTTTCTCGCCGGTGTGTAGGCCTACACCGGTTGCCTTAATCACATTGCGTAACGTGCGTTGTTTAATCATTTTGTGCAAAATTCCAAAAAATATTGAGTTATTACAATGAGTTACAGCTTTTACTACAACCCAGGCGCAACCCAATACTCCGGATACAGCTAGGGAATTCCCTTATTTTCTGCAAAAAGTCCCTTCAGTTCAAGTGCTAAACACTAAAAAGTTAATCAGCTTGGCGGCGTAAGAAGGCCGGGATATCCAAAAACTCCATGTCTTTAGAGATCGCAGCATTCACATATTCGCTCGCTGGATTTTTAGGATTCTGACGAATGACCGTTGGCTTATCCAAAGACTCTTCAGTTGCTTGCGCATCTACAAGGTCACCGTTCGCCACTTTCTTCACAGGCATCTCTAATGAATCAGGCACGGCACTCAATCGAGCAGCTGGCGCTTCCAAACCAGTTGCCACAACAGTCACGCG
>VMDJ01000017.1 GCA_008080925.1 Gammaproteobacteria bacterium | reverse complement strand
GTGGTCAGGCATTCCCAATGGCGATGTTCCCAAGCCATACGATTATCGAGAGTGGTTTCTATGATGGTGTGAATGGTGCGGTAGCCACCTATGTCCCCACGCTAGCTGAGTTCATGCTTGGTTTAGGCGGGCTTGCTGTTGCGGTGATTGCGACCCTTATCGCAGTTCGCGTATTACCATTTTTGCCAGCAACTTTGTCAGACGAGGCGACAGATCCTCATCACTGATAAAGCAAACGTAAATGCGTAAAATAGGGTGGCTTACAAGCCACCCTTTTTTTTGGACGTTAAATGGCCTATTTGTATCTCTCAGCAGCACACAAGTCGTCGGGTAAGACCTCGGTGAGCTTGGCGTTGACTCGCGCTTTGCGAGATCGTGGCCATGTGGTTCAGCCATTTAAGAAAGGACCTGACTATATTGATCCGCTTTGGTTGTCCCAAGCGGCAGGACGTCCTTGTTATAACCTCGACTTTTACACCATGCCAGACGATGAAATTCAGTCGGTGTTTGCGCAGCAAATGCAGGGTGCTGATATTGGCGTGATAGAAGGTAATAAAGGGTTATTTGATGGCATGGCGCTGGATGGTGCTGACAGTAATGCCGGTATGGCAAAGCTGCTCAAAGCGCCGGTGGTGTTAGTGCTTGATACGCAAGGTACCACTCGAGGTGTTGCTCCTCTTGTTATGGGGTACCAAGCCTTTGATGCCGATGTAAATATTGCTGGCATTATTTTGAACAAAGTCGCAGGCCCTCGTCATGAAGGGAAGTTGCGTGAGGTTCTAGAGCATTACACAGATGTTCCTGTGCTAGGAGCCATTCAACGACATGCAGATATGCATATTAGTGAGCGTCATTTAGGTTTGGTGCCAAGTAATGAGGCAGCTGAAAGTGATGCAAAGATTAATCTAATGGCGTCGCGTTTGAACGATCAAGTTGACCTAGAGCACCTACTGAAGATTGCGCAAAGCGCACCAGAGGTCGCCAGAGTTGAGTCGCCACAACATCAGGTGCAGGTAAGTGTTCGTATTGGTGTGGCACAAGATGAGGCCTTTGGCTTTTATTACCCAGGTGATTTGCATGCGCTTGAACAATCAGGCGCTGAAATTGTGCCCTTTAGCCCTGTAAATGACACGGAATTGCCAGCGGTAGATGGATTGTTTATTGGGGGCGGATTTCCTGAGACGCACCTCGAAAAGCTCAGTAATAACGCGGCAATGTGCGACCAAATTCGAGCCTTTGTTGAAGCAGATAAGCCGGTTTATGCCGAGTGTGGTGGTCTGATGTATCTTTGTCGCCAACTGACCTGGGGCGAAAAGACAGGTAAAATGGCTAACGTTCTTCCGGCGGATGTCACCATGCATGAGACCCCACAAGGTCGAGGCTACATTCGGTTGGCAGAGACAGATGCCCACCCATGGCCAAGCGGTCATGAGCTAGTAGGGCATGAATTCCATTATTCGGCACTCAGTAATCTGGCGGATGACGTCACTTTTGCTTACGATGTGCGCCGCGGTTTTGGAGTTGATGGTCAGCATGACGGTGTGCGTTATCGCAACCTTTTGGCCAACTATGCACATATGCGAGATACCCAGCGTAATCGTTGGGCTGAGCGATATGTTGCTTTTATTAAGCAACACAAATACGACTGAAAAGTTTTTGAGGACAACACGATGTTTAAAGTCACAGTGGCTGCAGCAGAGCAGGTAAGAAATGCAGCCCAGCAAGGTGGTACTGAAGGTATGGCATTGCGTTTAGCGGCGCAAAAGCATGCTGATGGCAGCTTTGAATATCGTATGGGCTTTGACGAAGCTAATGATGATGACATCACCTTTAAAACTGAAGGTGTCAACATCGCTATGGCACCTGAGTATGTGCCGCTACTGGACAATACAACGTTGGACTTTGCGACCTTAGACGGTGGTGAAGCACAATTTATCTTTATCAATCCAGACGACGCTAACTATACAGCTCCTAAGGCATAACGCCTTTTTTGAATCTTAGTTGGTATGCAGTTAGCCCCAGAAGATTCACTCCGTCTTAATGTCTTGTTGGCAAATAAGCCACAAGCCATTCGTATTAATGAATCGCAGATGACTGTATTTGGCTTGTCTGAGCAGGGTGAAGCCAAGGTCAATCTGAACCCTACGTGTCGTGATGAACAATATATAAAGCTCGTTAAAGAGTTGATCTCTGGTCACGTACTCGGGTCCCCAGGTGGTTATCCGATTTACCTGCAACGTTGGACCCGTATGGGGCAGATGAAAGATGACAGTCTCGAGCAATTATTGATGCTGGGTGAGCCAGAAGCTGTTGTTGCAGCAGTGCATGCTCCGGGACTCACAGACGACCTTGCGCGTCGTGCTTGGTGGGCAATGGAAGATGCTGAAAACGCGCGTCAGATGCTGCGAAAAAAAGCGGTTTGTGAAGGTCAAATGGGCCCGTTACTGGCAGAGTATCTTGTTGAGCATTTGCCATTTGAAGTTGAACCTGAAAAGCAGATTGAAACGGTTCGTTTGGTGCTTCAACCAGATTTATTGAATGATGAGCAAATTGATTCACTCTGGCGTAAAGCGGGGCGAAAGCCGCCTTTCTACGTAGGCTTTATTGCTACCTTGCCAGATAACCTGCCTGAGCAGCATGAGGCACACGAATTACACACTTCACACAGCGCAGAGCTAACAGCGCTTGCGCAACAAGGTAACCTTGCTGCTCAAGTCCTTGTGCGTGTGTTGAGTGAGCCTGGTCAAGGGTATATGCAGACCTTGTTCGGTATTTTCAAAAAGCCGTCGAATCAAGATGTGATCAATATGACTTTAGATCAGATCGCTGACTATTTTTCTCCAGTAAGAGAAGAGCGCGTTGATCTGACACTGGATGAGTTATCCGCTGAAGCTAAGGATTGGGTCAGTCATCGCGATGATGCTCAGGCGGTGATCGGTTTGAATGATGCATTTGCCGATAAGCTCCAAGCGATTAGAGTCCTCTCTGGGCTGAGCTACGGAGTGGTTCGTCCGGTGTTTAAAGGTTCAACCGCCATAGGCAGTTTGATGCGAAAGAAACTCGCCCCAGTTTTGGAACCGCTTCAAGGACACATGTCGGCCATCACTGCGCATCCCCCAAAGTATTAATCTTTCTTAGTCTTCTCGGCTTTCCATTCCTTAGATTTGGTCTAATCTAAAAAGACTATCAGCCGGACAAACTAGGGGGAGTTATGTCAGCAGATCGTCTTTTGAGCCTTTCTCAGGCTGCGCGAATGGCGGGAGTTACCCGTAAAATCCTTCAAAAGCACATATCTTGCGGCGATCTGAGTACATTTGAGGGGTATTTGCGCATGTCGGATCTGCGCACGATTTACCCTGAAGTTTGCGGTGATCGTTCAGGCATGATCGAGAAAGTGCGTCGCATCCAAGATGCCGCCGCCCTCAAAAAATCTGTCGATAGGATTAAGGATGACCCACAGCACCTAGCTCATGAGTTACATCGAGCAGGCTTGGAGATTGCTCGATTACAGAAAGAGGTCGAGAGTTACAAACAGCTTGCGGCGGTTACCGAGGAGCGGCTCGTGGAAATGCAGGAGCAGTGCCAGAGTAAAGAGGCCACTATGCTGAGTACTCTGATTGGTTGGCATATGAATCAGATGAAGATTCGTCAGCCACATTAATTCCTCTTAATTTGAGATAAACGCCGTTGCAGTTCACACTGGACGGCGTTTTTATTTGAGCTGAGTTATGGCGTATCGCATTCGTCTTCAATCTACGGGTCATAGTTTTGAATCGCATCCCCGCGAGTCAATTTTGCATGCGGGTTTGAATGCGGGTCTTAATCTCACGCATTCCTGTGAGAACGGTTCGTGTGGTGAATGTAGGGCGCGTTTGCTGCAAGGAAACATTCAAGCTATTAAGCACTCAGACTTTATGCTGACTGAGCTTGAGCGAGCAGATAATCAATTTTTGATGTGCTGCCATCAAGCGCTAAGTGATTGTTGTATTGAAGCGGCTGAGGTGAATGACCCTGCAGATATTCCAGAGCAACGTCTCTTTGGGAAAATTGGACGAGTCGAACAACTTAATGATCAAGTTGTAGAGTTCAGTGTGCGATTACAGCGTAGCAAAGGGCTTAAGTTTCTAGCTGGTCAAAGCGTCAGTTTATTTTTTGATGGCATGCGACCCAAAAGTTTACCGATGGCGAATTGTCCCTGTGATAGTAGTCGCTTGCGTTTTCAACTAAGACGTCGTGATGATGCCTTTTCAGAGTTTGTGTTCAACACGCTTAAGAAAGGTCGCGAGGTTATTGTTGCCGGACCTCAAGGTGATTTTACGTTAGATGAGGAATCGGATCGTTCATTGCTGTTTGTCGCGTGGGAGAGTGGTTTTGCGCCGATTTCGAGCTTGATTGATCACGCAATTTCTCAGAATCCTGATCGACGAATTCGATTGATTTGGTTGGGTGAGACAGCATCAAGTCATTATCTTGAGAATCAATGTCGGGCGTGGCGTGATGCGCTCGATGATTTTGATTATCAGCTAGTAAAAACTAACGGGCTTATCGCTCAAGGTTTTTATTCCACTATTCAGCAGGTACTAAAGCAGTCAATGCCCATTGATGCGTGGGATCTCTACATGACGGTTCCGCCATCAGTTCAATATGCCGCTTGTCAGTTGTTTTGTGAGGCGGGATTACCGGCAACTCAAATTAAAGTCGCCTTAATGCAGCACGCCTAGTTCTTTTGGCGACGACGAGCTCGCGTCTTACCTTTATAAGCAGCAATGCTTGGCATGATCTCGGAGAAGGGGAGTTGCTCAAGTGAGCCCCAACGTTGAATTGCTGCCTGTAAGATGGCGTCGACATCAGGCACTTGGGTGTCATCACCATTGAGTAACTTGTTTAATCCACGCATGCCGCCGATCTGAACTCGCATGGCTTTGCCGTGCGGTAACTTACCTTCGGTGAGCTCTCGTAATGCGAAGGTGGCGTGATCACGAAGAATGCTTAAGGCATCTAAGCACCGTGCTTGGCCTTCTTCGGATAAGCAATGCACACCTTCACGCTCGGCGATGCAAAACCGCTCAGCCTTAGAGCAGTTGCACTGGTTTATCAGTACGCTTTTTTCAAACGCGCAGAAGTTTTCGTTAACTTCGCGATAGGTTTCTCGAAAGGCATCTTGATCCATTAGTTTTCTTGCTGCTTAAAACGGTGAATCATACGGCGATCACGTTTATTGGGTTTCTGTGTGGCAGGTCTTGGCATGGCCGCCATCTCGGTGCGAATTTGCGCAGTCAGTGCTTGGCGCTTCGCATGACTTTCTTCATCTTCTTGATAAAACTCAGCCGCTTCACTAGCAGGGCGTCGTTGCTTGGGTAGTACCAATACCTCGATATTCCAGTCGTAGGGACCTTTGCTGATCTCAATGCGATTGCCGATTTTGACCTCTTTGCCTGGTTTGCAGCGCTGTCCATTCAGATGCACTTTGCCGCCCGAAATGGCTTCGGCAGCTAATGGCCGTGTTTTGAAAAAACGTGCAGCCCAGAGCCATTTGTCGAGGCGCATTTTTTCCAGAGGCTCACTCATGGTTTAGGTGGCGCCGTCTTCCGAATGCATCTCACCGTGGTTCGGTGCTTCGCTAGCATTGATGCCAAGAAGTGGGTCGAGTTCGCCACGAGCATCCATCGCAGCAAGATCATCGAAGCCGCCAACATGGAAATCATTGATAAAGATCTGAGGAACCGTTCTTCGTTGACTGCGTTCCAGCATTTCACCCATACGGTCAAAATCAAGATCGATTCGGATTTCTTCCCAGCTCATGCCTTTGTTTTGCAGCAGCATTTTTGCGCGCACACAGTAGGGACACATCGCACTGGAATAGATCTCAATTTTTGGCATAAATACAGCTCCTAGATATGCACTAAATGGTAGCAATTTGCGGCTGATCTCGCAGCCTGAGATGTGCCATAGCAAGCATGTTTATTTTGCGCGTTTTTTCGCTACTATCCTTGAATTAGTTTTATTTTGAGCCTGTTTGTATGTCGGCTGCACAACCCAAAACCATTCACTTGCGTGATTATCGCCCACCCTCGCATTTGATCGATTCTGTCGATCTGCGGTTTAACCTACGCGAGAGCGGCACACGAGTTATTACGACATTACATGTACGTAAAAATCCAGACAGTGCATCGAGCGATAGCTTGCGACTGCAAGGTGAAGAGTTGACTCTCAAGGTCATCCGCTTAGATGGTGTCGCTTTGGATGAATCGGCCTATGAGCTGGATGATGCTAGCTTGACGCTGCGTAATCTGCCCAACGAGTTCTCGTTGTATACCGAAGTGGAGATCGCACCCGAGTCTAATACCGCTTTGGAAGGTTTGTATCGATCAAACACCATGTTCTGTACTCAGTGTGAGGCAGAGGGTTTTCGGAAGATTACCTACTTCTTGGATCGTCCAGATGTGCTGAGTCGTTTTAAGGTTCGCATTGAGGCGGATAAGACGAGTTATCCGGTTCTCTTATCTAACGGCGATCCTGGTGAGACAGGTGAGTTGGCAGATGGGCGTCATTTCGCCGAGTGGAAAGATCCTGTTCCAAAGCCGTGTTATTTGTTTGCACTGGTCGCAGGTGATCTGAAATATGTGGAAGATCATCACACCACGCCAAGCGGCCGTGAAGTGGCTGTGCGGGTGTATGTTGAGCCAGAAAACATAGAGAAGTGTGATCATGCCTTGCGTTCGCTGATCAATGCGATGCGTTGGGACGAGAAGGTCTACGGTCGTGAATATGATCTATCGATTTATAACGTTGTTGCCGTTAATGACTTCAACATGGGGGCGATGGAAAATAAGGGCCTGAACATCTTTAACAGCAAGTTTGTGTTGGCAAAGCCTGATACCGCGACGGATATCGATTACCAAGGTATTGAAGGTGTAATTGGACACGAATATTTTCATAACTGGACGGGTAATCGAATTACTTGTCGTGATTGGTTCCAGTTGTCGTTAAAAGAAGGTTTTACGGTTTATCGCGATCAAGAGTTCTCTGCGGATATGGGTGCAGGGCAGGTGAAGCGTATTGAAGATGTGCGCCTTCTGCGTGCGCATCAATTCACCGAAGATGCCAGCCCCATGGCGCATCCGATTCGACCAAGCTCGTATATCGAGATCAATAACTTCTACACCGCAACCGTTTATGAAAAAGGTGCTGAAGTGGTGCGAATGCAGGCAAATCTATTAGGTCCTGACACCTTTAGAAAAGCCACGGATCTGTATTTTGATCGTCATGATGGACAGGCGGTCACTACGGAAGACTTTGTTGCCTGTATGGAAGATGCCTCGGGTACTGATCTGAATCAGTTTAAGCATTGGTATAACTATGCGGGCACACCAAAGGTTTCGGTGAAAACGCATTACGATGCACAAGCGAAAACCTATGCGTTGACGATCTCTCAGTCATTAGATGTCAAACCTACTGAGGCAAAGGCGCCAGCATTCCATATTCCTTTCGCGATGGGTTTGTTGGATAAGCAGGGTAATGATCTTGATCTGACATGGAAAGGTAAAAAGTCTGTTAAGGGTACTTTGATGCTTGAGCTTAAGGCTGAGCATGAGGCCTTTACCTTCCATGAAATCGAACATGAGCCTGTGCCCAGTTTCTTGCGTGGTTTTAGTGCGCCGGTCCGTTTGGAATATGACTATGCCGATGATCAGTTACTGCATTTGATGGCATTTGATTCGGATGGTTTCGCGCGCTGGGATGCGGCACAAACATTGTGGACCAAACATCTGTTGGCGTTCGTTAGCGAACATCAAGCAGGTCGTCCAATGCAGCTTGAGTCGAGCATTGTTGATGCACTGAGAAAAATGCTAGCGGATACCGAGGGTAAAGAGGCGCTGATTGCCGAAGTGCTGAGCTTGCCAAGCTTTGGTTATTTGTGTGATCTGATGGATGTGGTTGATGTCGATGCGTTGATGGCAGCGTTAGATGCGATGCGACACTTTATTGCACATGATTTAGCAAGTGAGTTCGAAAGTTTGTATGCCAAGCTAGCGCAATCTGAGATGGCATTAACGCCAGAGGCGATGGCCAAGCGTTCACTGCGTAACACCTTGCTGCGCTATTTGGCCGTTTATGGTGAGGATAAGTATCTGGAGCTTGCGCATGATCAATATCAGCAGCAGGCCAACATGACGGATGTTATGACGGCCATGAGTTGTCTTGCAGATAGCACCCATGCCAAGCGAAATGATGTTCTGAATGATTTTGCTGAGCGTTGGGCTACAGATGCTTTGGTTATGGATAAATGGTTTGCCGTACAAGCCGCTGCAGATCGTGCTGATGTACTAGATCAGGTTAAGGCACTGCAGTCGCATACAGCCTTTTCAATGAAGAACCCGAACAAAGTACGTTCTTTGATTGGTGCTTTTGTGAATGCTAACCCACGCGCCTTCCATGCGGCGGATGGTTCCGGCTATGAGTTCTTGGTTGATAATGTGTTGGTCTTGGATAAAACCAATCCGCAGATAGCGGCGCGTTTATTACGCACGATGTCGCGTTGGCAGCGTTATGATGCCAAGCGTCAGGCGTTGATGAAGTCGGGTCTGCAGCGGATTAAAAATGCGGATGTTTCGCGTGATGTGTTTGAGATTGCAGCAACCAGCTTAGGGTGAATGACCAAGTCACCGCACCTGATAGGTTGCGGCTAACTGCGTAGAGTGCGCAAAGTTTTAAAGAGAAGTAATTATGAAATCGTTATGTCTTGTAGCACACGGTAGTCGACGCCAAGCCTCAAATGATGAAGTTCGCGAGGTGGCAGCGCGTTTAGCAGAAAAAGCCGCTGGTCAATTCGGTCATGTGGATTGTGGCTTTCTTGAGCTTGCTGAGCCTTCAATTCCAGATGGAATTCAACGTTGCATCGATGCCGGTGCAACCGAAGTTGTGGTTGTGCCGTATTTTTTATCTGCGGGCCGTCACGTATCTGAGGACATTCCAGCGGAAGTTGAAAAGAAGATTACTGAACATCCCGATGTGGCAATTCGTATCTCGGCTTATTTGGGTGGGGCAGAGCAGATTACTGATTTGTTAATGCAATCTGCAGATCATTGTCGTTTTTGTACCGATCCTGAAAACTGCCATATCAGTAAGTGTAGTGTTTCGATTCGCGGCGCCCACTAGCAGTTTGATTGCGACGAAGCGTACGTTGAGTACACAGGGCTTCTACCTTCCAGCTTAATCCTTCTAGCGGGATCTCTGGGTACATATCATTTAGCGCAACTAGGCGCTCGCCATGGTCGTCATTAAGATAAAGACGGAACCAGCGGGTGTCTTCGACCATGGCCATGATGTACATGCCAGATTCGCAGACATTTTTGGGCTCTAGTGTGATGACGCAGCTATCCGGGAACTCGGGCTCCATGCTGTCCCCAAGGACTTGCAGGGCAAACGGTTCTGATTCGCTACACGAATTATCACTACCAAATTCATCTGAACTCATGGCGCATCTCTACAGAGGTGGGTTTGATATGCTTGACTGAACAATTGCTCGGTCAACGCTGAAATTAAAGGCTAATACTATCATGGTGCAGATCACCAAAGATTCACCTCAAGTCCATAAAGATCGTCGGGATTGGTACAACCTGCGCAGTATGCTCCCTTTTTTATGGGAGTTTCGTGGGCGTGCATTATTCGCCTTGAGCTGCCTGGTGTTATCGAAGGCAGCGAATGTCGGTGTGCCGATTGTGCTGAAGGACATCATTGAGCATTTCGAGCAAGCCAAGACACAAGAATTAGCTCTGGTTCTGCCTGTCTCACTGCTTGTGGCATACGGCATTTTGAAACTCAGTTCGAGCTTGTTTAATGAGCTGCGCGACGTGGTGTTTGCCAAGGTGCGATATCGCGCTATGCGCCGACTTTCGACACGCGTTCTCGATCATCTGCATAAGTTGTCACTTCGTTTTCATTTGGAGCGTAAGACCGGTGCGGTGAGTCGTGACCTTGAGCGAGGTACGCGTTCGGTTAGCCAGATACTTAACTACATGGCATTCAGCATCATTCCGATTATTGTGGAGTTTGGTTTAGTGGCATTTGTGCTGCTGACCCAATATGACCCGATCTTTACCATCGCGATCTTTGGGTCGATTGGTTTGTACATGCTGTTCACCTTTGCGATCACGGAGTGGCGTATGGATTTTCGTCATCATATGAACAAACTCGACTCACAAGGTAATTCGATAGCCTTTGATAGTTTGATTAACTACGAAACGGTTAAGTACTTTGGTAACGAAAAGCTGGAGTTGAAGCGTTACGATGAAACGCTCACTGACTGGGAACACTGGGCAGTGCGTAGCCAAAGCTCAATGTCGATGTTGAACTTTAGTCAGGGAGCCATTATCGCGCTTGGTGTCACGCTAGTGATGGTGTTGGCAGCAGATCAAGTGGCGACAGGTAAAATGGGTATAGGTGACTTGGTATTAGTGAATGCCTTTTTGCTGCAGTTGTTCATACCTTTAGGCTTTCTTGGCATCGTTTACCGCCAGATAAAATATTCACTGGCAGATATGGACCTGATCTTTAAACTGTTGGATACACCGCCTGAGGTGAGTGACAAAAATGATGCGACTGAGTTAAACGTAACGCGTGGTGAGATTGCTTTTAAGCACGTGGATTTTGGCTATACAGATCAGCGGCAAATAGTATTTGATCTCGACTTTACGATAGCACCAGGTAAAAAGTTTGCGGTGGTTGGTCATAGTGGTGCGGGTAAATCGACCTTGTCTCGGTTGCTCTATCGTTTTTACGATGTGAATCAAGGTGAGATAACGATTGATGGTCAATCGATTGCGGCAGTGACACAAGACAGTTTGCGGCAAGTAATTGGTATCGTGCCGCAAGATACGGTCCTGTTTAATGACACTATCTTTTATAACATCGCTTATGGACGACCGGGCGCTACCCGCGATGAAGTGATTCGTGCGGCCGAGTTGGCCCATATCAAAGATTTTGTGGATGAGTTGCCAGACGGTTGGGATAGTGTGGTCGGCGAGCGTGGTCTCAAGCTCTCTGGTGGTGAGAAGCAGCGTGTAGCGATTGCTCGCGCAATTTTGAAACGTCCTCAGATACTGATTTTTGATGAAGCGACCTCTTCATTAGACAGCCAAACCGAATTAGCCATTAATAAAACCTTGGCATCGGTTGCGGAGAATCACACCACCTTAGTGATTGCGCATCGTCTTTCTACGATCGTAGATGCTGATCGTATTTTGGTGATGGAAAAGGGGCGTATTGTTGAAAGTGGCACGCATGCAGAGCTGATGGCGTTATCGGGACAATATCGCGACATGTGGGAACTACAACGCCAAGAGCGTGAACAGGAAGAGCAGGCGGGAAATGACGCTTGATCAGGTGCTAAGTCGATCTTATCTCGTAGGCGGTGCTGTACGTGATGAGTTGCTCGGACTTGCGGTTCATGAACGTGATTGGGTTGTTGTTGGTTGTACCGAAGACGGCATGTTGGCGGCAGGCTTTACGCGCTTAGATCCTGAATTCCCTGTTTTTCTGCATCCTGAAACTAGAGAAGAATATGCCTTAGCGCGTCGTGAAAAACATAGTGGCGAAGGTTATCGCGGTTTTCAGATCGACATTCAGAGCGTCTCACTTGAAGAAGATCTGTTGCGTCGCGATCTAACGATTAATGCGATGGTGCGCGATGTAAATGGTGAGTTAATCGATCAACATGATGGTGTTTCAGATTTAAACGATGGCTTGTTACGCCATATTACGGATGCGTTTGCTGACGACCCAATTCGCTTATTACGCGTGGCACGTTTTGCGGCTCAGTTGGGCAGTCGATTTCGGGTTTCTCATAAAACTCATAAATTGATGCGTCAAATGGTCGCTGATCGGATGATCTCGCAGATTGCTCCTCAGCGTTTAGGTCGGGAAATTGAAAAGGCATTTAATGGTCAGCATCCGTGGCGCTTCTTTGAGGTATTAGCAGGTTGTGGGGCATTGGCTGAATGGCTGCCTGAGTTTATGGGGGAGTTGTCAGGCGAGACACATTCCAAGGGGCGCCAGTCGGTATCATTAGCAGCCTTGCAAAAAGCATCGGAGCGAAGCGATCAAAGTGATGTTTGGTTTGCCGTATTTTTACTGACGGACAAAACAGATGTTAAAAACCTTTTGTCAGTAGCGGACCTGCCAAAGCGTTTAACCCAGTTAGCTCAAGAGTTGATAGAGCACCTGAAGGGGCGTGATGTAAATAAATTCACGGTTAACGACTGGGTGGGACTGTTTGAGGAAGCTCAACTTTGGTTAGCGAATGACATGTCAGATAAACGTTGGCAGGTTGTCGAGTTAATAATTCAAGGTGATGCTCTAGCTCATGCATTACGACAGGCAAGAGAAGCGGTGATCGCCATAAATCGCGACTCTCTAGAAGATCAGTCGCTCAGTGGCAAAGAGCTGGGTAATGCGATTAAGCAGAAAAAGCGCGATACCATAGTGCGTATGTTAGATAAGGTTATTCAGCATGGCAGTCATTAATCGACGTCGTACTCGACCAGAGCGTACGGTTTCTGGCCGCGTGCTGGGTATGATGTATCGCGTCGGCATGTTGGCGCCTCTGTTGTTATTCGCCTTTGCCTTGATTAGCGCCATAACCGTCTTTGTTTTGATGGTGCTACAGAAAATAGACTTCAATAATGCGATGAAAATGCTCGGAGTGAGTGTTGTCAGTATGATCATTATGTTCTGGATCATGTTGTCACGTATGCGTAATCGACTCCTTGATCCACTCTCGCGATTAGAAGCATCAATTGCTCGTGTGATATCGGGTGAGCCAGATACACACATATCATTACATGCGCCTGGCGTGCTTAAGAACATGGTTGAAGATATCCGTAGCATTAATGATGAGTTGAATGAGCTCTATGACGATATGGATCAACGAGTGGCGCAACAAACCAGTCGTTTGGCTCAAAAAACAGCTTCACTTAAGATTCTTTACGACGTCGCTGCATCAATTAACCAAGCGGACAGTTTGGATGAGTTGCTATTGCGTTTTTTACGCATACTGAAACAAATGGTGAATGCGCAAGCTGCGACAGTGCGTCTAATGCAGCCGAACGGTGTGCTACGCCTGGTAGGGGCGATGGGCCCCAATAACCAGATTTTGCGTGAGCGTGAGATGTTGCCATTGGATTTATGTGTCTGTGGTAAGGCGCTATCTCCTGGCGACATCTTGTGTGAAAACCGTGAGCTGCATTGCGTCAATAAATTAGGTCGTACGATGTTCACCGATGACCAGATTGAAAAGGTCACTGTGAATCTGGAGTATCAAGATCAATTACTTGGTCAGTATCAACTGCATGTAGCTAAAAAGGGAGTTTCTGAACGCGAGGATATTTTGCAGCTGTTAGAGACGATCGGTAGCCATCTTGGTATGGCGGTCGCTAAACAAAGTTCTGATATTGAGGCGAGACGTCTATCGCTTGTTGATGAGCGCACAGCCTTGGCGCATGAGTTACATGATTCCCTAGCGCAAACTTTGGCGAGTTTGCGATTTCAAGTTCGCTTGTTACAAGATGAAATACAAAAGGGAGACCCTCAATCAATCTCTGATGACATGTTGCGTTTGAAGAATGGCATTGATGAAGCGCATGATGAATTACGTGAACTGTTACATAGCTTCCGAGCGCCAGTAGATCAAAAAGGGCTGGCGAATGCGTTGGAAAATATGACCAATGCTTTCGAGAAGGATACTGGCGTGAAAACTTTCTTCCAAAAAGAATGGGCAGATCCTAGATTAACTCCCTCGGAAGAAGTTCAGATTATGCGTATTGCACAAGAGGCATTAGCCAATATTCGCAAGCATGCTAAAGCAAATGTGGTCCGTATGTTATTGACCTTCAATAAAGATAAGGGGCTTTCATTACTGGTAGAAGATGACGGTGTGGGCTTTGATAGTACTGGCAAGCAAGGTAAGCCAGGTGAGCATGTCGGTCTTACGATTATGGAAGAGCGAGCTGATCGCTTAGGTGGCTCATTGCGAATCGAGAGTGAACCGGGAGAGGGCACTCAAGTCGAGTTACACTATCAACCTTCTACCAAACCCAAACAGCCTGAGAAACGCTGGATAATCTAATGCGTATATTGATGATCGATGACCATGCCCTATTTCGAATGGGGCTAGGAGAATTGCTAGAACGTCGCGGTATTGATGTTATCGCGGCTTTAGGTAATTGCCATGAAGGTATCGATAAAGTCGCTGAGTTAGAGCCAGATGTTGTGTTGCTCGATATGCGTATGCCTCAGATGAATGGCCTGCAAGTACTGATCGAGTTACGACAGCGCGGCGCAGCAATGCCAATTGTGATGCTGACGACCAGTCGTGATGAATCCGATGTGGTTCAGTCATTACAAAACGGTGCTAATGGCTATCTTTTAAAAGATATGGAGCCAGATGAGCTCATCGATGCGCTGAAAAATATTGTGGCGGGCCAAACCGTTGTGGCACCAGATCTCGCGATGATCTTGGCCAAAGCTTTGCAAGGTGATTTGCCCGAAGCGGATAGTCCAGGTAAGTCATTTACCCATCTGACGAAACGAGAAAAAGAGATTTTGTGTTTGTTAGCTGATGGGCAAAGTAATAAGTTAATCGCACGTAATTTGGGTATCAGTGATGGCACAGTGAAGTTGCATGTGAAGTCTATCTTGAGAAAGTTGGATATCAGTTCGCGTGTTGAAGCTGCAGTGATAGCTGTTGAGCAAAAGCTGTGTGCGCGTAATGTCGACTAGATTCGGAGTAGTTTTATGAATCGTTTTTTGAAGTTAATGGAAGAGTCGATAAAGGACATCAAGGAATTGATGCCGTGGGACTTAGAAGAGCGTCTAGCTAAAAATCCGGACCTCCTCATTGTTGATGTCCGCGAGCCAGAAGAATTTGCAGCAATGCATATTCCACATTCAATCAGTGCGCCGCGTGGCATTTTAGAGTCCTGTGTGGATTGGGATTACGACGACACGATTCCTGAATTGGTTCGCTCGCGTGATAAAGAGGTTGTGGTGGTATGTCGCTCGGGTAACCGTAGCTTGATGGCCGCTTTCTCAATGATCGTTCTTGGATATAAAAATGTCGCCTCGTTGAAAACGGGTCTGCGAGGTTGGAACGATTATGAGCAATCCTTAATTGATCAAACGGGTAAAGAAGTTGATATCGATGATGCTGAGGAATATTTCACTTCGGTTGTTCGAGATGATCAACGAACGCCAGCGGATTGGGCGGGATATTAAAAAGGGGCGTTAAGCCCCTTTTTTATGCACGAGTCGCGTTGTGTTCGGTACCCGGCAAGATAGGTGTTGTTGCCCCTTGGCTAGAAGTCTGAGGTGGTGTGAACCACGAGAGCTTTTCTTGTAGCTCAACCACATCGCCGACGATGATCAAGGTCGGAGGTTTAGGTTGCTCACGCTCAGCGATTTCAGGCAGAGTATCAATGGTGCCAGTGAATACACGTTGGCTATGAGTGGTGCCTTGCTGAACCAGTGCCGCAGGTGTGCTGCCTGGCATGCCATGCGCTTGTAGTTCGCGGCTGATCACAGGTAAACCTTTGAGCCCCATATAGAACACGATGGTTTGGGCGGGTTGTGCTAACTGCGTCCAGTTCAAATTCATGGTGTTATCTTTCAAGTGACCAGTTACAAAGGTGACTGATTGCGCGTAATCACGATGGGTCAGCGGAATACCGGCGTAACTTGCACAACCCGCAGCTGCTGTCACACCAGGAACGACTTGGAATGGCACCCCTTGTGCTGCAAGGGTGTCGATCTCTTCACCACCACGACCAAAGATGAAAGGGTCACCGCCTTTCAGACGTAATACACGATGACCTTCTTTAGCCAGATCCGCCAAAAGTTGATTGATCTCTTCCTGACGCATGGCGTGATTGTCACGCTCTTTACCCACGTAAACACGACGTGCATCACGGCGAGTCATATCTAGGATGGGCTTTGCGACTAGGCGGTCGTAAACCACTACATCAGCTTGCTGCATCAAGCGTAGTGCACGAAAGGTAAGTAGATCGGGATCACCAGGACCTGCTCCGACCAAATAAACCTCACCCATGCCTTTCAGCTTGCTGGCTTTTTCGAGTTCTTGTTCAAGCAGGTGCTCAGCTTCATCAAAGTGGCCTGAGAAAACACGCTCGGCCACGCCACCTTGAAAGATGCAATCCCAGAAACGACGGCGATCTTCGCTGTTATCAAAAGCTTCTTTAACGCGTTTACGAAACTTGCTGGCTAATTCTGCTAGGCGGCCATAGCCCGCGGGAATAAGTGATTCCAAACGAGTACGAATCATGCGTGCCAATACCGGTGATGCGCCGCCAGTTGAAACCGCAGCTACAACCGGAGAGCGGTCAATGATCGACGGCATAATGAAATTGCCATCATCTGGGTTATCGACCACATTTACGGGGATGCCTTTCGATTTTGCCGTTTGGGCAATCTGACGATTCACATCCAGATTATCGGTCGCGCCAATCACCAATACGGCGTTATCCAGATCGCTATCTGCGTAGGTTTTGCTAATGTGCTCAATCTTACCGTCGGCCAACATGTTTTTTAGAGCAGGGCAGAGCTCTGGCGAGACAACCTGCACCTTAGCTTGCGCGCGGCACAACAGAGAGACTTTACGAGTGGCGATTTCTCCACCGCCGATAACGACGCAAAGTTGTTGTTTTACATCAAAAAAAATCGGTAGATGTTGCATGAATTAACCCACGGGAATGGCCCGAAAACAGCCGCACAATCTACCTCAGAAACCGCAAGAGGCAAAGGCTTAGCTTGAATATATCAGCGTTTTATAATATACTATTTTGATTGGTTTTTCAGCCAGATAGGCGAAAATTTCACGAGGTTTACATGTTAGTTAAAGAGATTGAAGCAACTGAATTACAGCGCCGCATTTCCGCTGGTGATGACGTCATGGTGCTTGATATCCGTAGCGACGCTGAATGGGCGCAGGGTGTTCTGCCTGGTGCTGAGCATTGGGCGATGCACTTGATCCCTTTGCGTATGCAAGACCTTCCAAAAGATAAAGATGTCGTTCTTTATTGCCGCAGTGGTGCTCGCTCACATCATGCGTGCCAGTTCTTGGCTCAGCAAGGTGTTGATAATGCTATCAATTTACGTGGTGGCATCATTTCTTGGGCGCAAAACGGCTTCGATATCGTTGCGCCAGATCGCGCTCGCGCTTAAGCGTTTTAACCCTTTAGGGTAGGTTGCATTCCCTACTTTATTGGAATATAACGTTTTACCGATTTTTGTTACATAAACGTTAAATATAGCTTCCCGGAGGTTGCATATGTCTGAATTTCACGAAGAGCTAGATGCATCAGGTTTGAACTGCCCACTACCAATTTTGCGCGCTAAGAAAACGTTGGCGGGTATGGAGTCAGGCAAGGTTTTGCGCATCGTTGCAACTGACCCAGGTTCTGTAAAAGACTTCGAAGCTTTTTCAAAGCAAACTGGTAACGAGTTGCTAGATTCTGGCGAAGAAGGCGGCAAGTTCGTATTCCGCATTCAAAAGGCGTAATCGATTTTTCGATTCCCTTGCTTATTTAAGAGAGCAGAATGATGGAAGAAAAAAAGTTAGCAATCATTGCAACCAAAGGCACCTTGGACTGGGGTTACCCTCCATTCATCTTGGCGTCGACTGGTGCGGCATTGGGCTATGAAACTGAGATCTTCTTCACTTTCTACGGCTTGCAGCTGTTGAAGAAAGATTTGGATCTTAAGGTTTCTCCACTCGGCAACCCAGGCATGCCAATGCCAATGGGCATGGACAAGTGGTTCCCAACCTTATTGACCGCGCTACCTGGTATGGAAGCGATGATGACCAGCATGATGAAAAAGAAGATGGCAAGCAAAGGCGTTGCTAGCTTAGAAGAGTTGCGTGAGCTCTCTCAAGAAGCTGAAGTTCGCTTGATTGCGTGTCAGATGACTGTGGATCTGTTCGAAATGGATACCGCTGATTTCATCGATGGCGTTGAATATGCGGGCGCTGCTCGTTTCTTCGAGTTCGCTGGCGAATCAGATGTCTGTTTGTATATCTAATCTCGATATATAAATTAGAGCTAAAAAGCACCGCCCACAAGGCGGTGTTTTTTTTGCGCAGAAAAGTACATTAAAATTCACTAATGTAAGGATTTTCTGTAACGATAAATGAGTTTTTTGCAGTACTATATAAACATAACTAATCCGTTTTCGGATGCATAAAAATAAATTACAACAACTAGAGAAGGGGAGCTAACGATGGCAGACCGTCGTTTACAGGTGTTTCACACCGTTGCTCGTTTATTGAGTTTCACGAAAGCCGCTGAATCACTTCACATGACTCAACCAGCGGTTACGTTTCAAGTTCGTCAGTTAGAAGAGACGTTTAATACCCGTTTATTCGATCGTACGCACAACCGCATTAGTCTGACTGACGCTGGTATGCGCGTTTACGAATATGCTGACAAGATTTTTGAGCTTTACGCCGAGATGGATAACACCGTGCGTGAGATGACCGGTGAAATCAGCGGCTCACTCACCATCGGCGCAAGTACAACGATTGCTGAATATATGTTGCCGGCCTTATTGGGTGACTTTAGAACGCAATACCCTGATGTATCGATTCACCTTAAGGTTTCCAACAGTGATGGCATTGTCTCGATGGTTGAGAGTAATGCGATTGACCTTGGTGTTGTTGAAGCGCCAGTGGGAAATAAGAACCTAGTGGTTGAAAAGTGTCGTGATGATCGTCTTGTGGCCATTATGTCGCCTAATCATGAGTTTGCTGATCGTAAAGCGGTCTCTATGGAAGAACTGCTTAACTATCCCTTCATTTGTCGCGAGGAGGGTTCTGGTACTCGAGAAGCCATCGCAAGCTACATTTGTAACAGCGATGAATGTAAGTCCAAAATGCACATTGCAATGGAGCTAGGTAGTCCTGAGGCCGTTAAAGGTGCCGTTGAAACTGGCATGGGTATCTCCGTGGTATCAGCAGCAACGATTCAGAAAGAGCTACGCTTAGGTACCCTAGTGGCCTTGCCTCTCGATCCGCCGTTGACTCGCCCGTTCTCATTTGTACACCAAAAGCAAAAGTTCCGTGTTCGAGTGATTGAAGAGTTACTCGACTTCGCACGCAACTATTGCGAAGCGAACAAATCAGCATAAGTCTTTAAATGCTGCCACCGAAAAAGAAACAAACACCTTCGGTTTCGCAGCTAAGCGTTGTGTTTGAGCAACTGAGTGCAGAACGACAGCAGTCTCTACATGATTTTGCGCAGTTTTTAATGCTACAGCAGGGCGGGCCAAAAGAATCTTCCGTATCGCAAACCCCTTTAGATATTCCGCGACCTGATGCGGAAAGTGTTGTCGCCGCGATTAAACGTTTGGCGAAAACTTATCCGATGTTGAACCGTGAAGCCTTGCTTCATGATGCATCTACCTTAATGAGTGCGCATGTTATGCAGGGGCGTTCTGCGAATGATGTGATTGATGATCTGCAGACAATGTTTGAGAGTGCGTATACTGCTTACAATGCTAAAAACTCTGTTGAGGATGCCTGATGCGTTTAGTTACCGATTGGTTTAAACGGAATTTCTCTGATCCACAAATTGTTTTCTTAACAATGGGGTTGATCGGGGTGTTTGCCATTATCTTGATAATGGGTGACATCTTGCTGCCTGTATTCGCCAGTATTGTTATCGCGTATCTTCTGGAAGGCTTAGTTGGTCTGATGCAGCGCTCGGGTATCAATCGTTTGATCTCAGTGCTTTTTGTTTTTTCATTGTTTATCTTCGGGATGAGCGCAATATTGTTTGGCTTGTTACCGATGTTATCGGTTCAAGTCTCACAGTTTGCTAAGGGCTTGCCTGCAATCGTGGCAGAGGGTCAGCGTTTATTGATGATGTTGCCTGAGCGTTATCCGGACATTATCTCGATAGAACAGATTCAACAGGTCTTTGCTCAGGCTCGTACAGAGATTACCGGTGCGACGCAGCAACTCTTATCGCTATCAGTATCTTCGGTTGTGGGCTTTTTAACGCTTATCGTGTATTTGGTTTTGATGCCAATGATGGTGTTCTTCTTCTTAAAAGACAAAGAAACGATTTTGCGTTGGTTTGCCGACTTTGTGCCTGGTGAGCGAGGTCTAGCAACAAAAGTTTGGGATGAGGTGGATCTTCAGATTGCCAACTATGTGCGCGGTAAATTCTGGGAGGTCGTCATTGTGTGGGCAGCAACCTATGCGGTATTTGCCTACTTCGATTTACAGTACGCTATGTTGCTAGCTGTTGCAGTGGGTTTGTCGGTGATCGTCCCGTATGTCGGCGCAACGGTCGTGACGGTACCTGTTGTGGTGATTGCTTGGGTGCAGTTTGGTACCACGCCTGATTTTGCGTACTTGATGATTGCCTATTTAATAGTGCAAGCGATTGATGGAAACGTACTCGTACCTCTGTTATTTGGTGAAGTAGTTAACCTTCATCCTGTAGCGATCATTCTCTCTATTTTAGTCTTTGGTGGTATCTGGGGTTTCTGGGGAGTTTTCTTTGCTATTCCATTAGCAACCTTGGTTAACGCCGTATTCCATGGCTGGTCGAAGCGTAATGCGGAGATGGCTGCAGCTCGGTAAGACTACCGAGCTGCGAATGCTTATTTTTTGGTGTTAACCCCAATCAAGGTGTAAGCAGGGCAGAAGCTCAGTGCTGCTGTGCCCAAAAGCACGGCACCGATGAAACCAGACCAGTGGCCGGTAATGATGCCGTAAGCGAGTAAACCTACGCCAAGAATTGCGCGGATACCTTTATCCATACCGCCAACATTTGCTGTCATATTGCTCTCCTATTAAGTTTAAGTAGCCACCATAAAGTGCTTCGGAATGTTGATGGCTAACTATGAACAAGTTTACAGAATATCTGACGCGTAATCTGCAAGGCGTGATCGTTCACCGCGGGTGAGAGTGATATGGCCACTGTGTGGCCAATTCTTAAACCGGTCAACGACATAAGTTAAGCCTGAGGTAGTCTCGGTGAGATACGGCGTATCGATTTGAGCGACGTTACCTAAACACACGATTTTAGTACCCGGTCCAGCGCGCGTGATTAATGTTTTCATCTGCTTTGGCGTGAGATTCTGTGCCTCATCCAAGATGATGTATTTGTTTAAGAAGGTTCGGCCACGCATAAAGTTGAGTGAGTGGATTTTAATTTTAGAACGCACCAACTCATCAGTCGCAGCACGACCCCAATCTCCACCGCTGGTTTGCGTTAGCACCTCAAGATTATCGGTAAGAGCGCCCATCCAGGGTGCCATTTTTTCTTCTTCGGTGCCGGGTAGAAAGCCAATGTCATCGCCTACCGGTACGGTAATACGGGTCATGATGATTTCACGGTAGCGATTTTGATCGAGTACTTGAGAAAGACCTGCGGCTAACGCTAGTAAGGTTTTACCAGTGCCGGCTGTGCCAAGTAGGCTGACAAAGTCGACATCAGGATCCATGAGTAGGTTTAAAGCAAAATTTTGTTCGCGGTTTCGTGCGGTAATTCCCCATACAGAATGGCGCGCTGAAGTGTAATCGTGGATCCATTCAATAGTGGCGCCATCTTCTTTCTTTTCGCGAACAATAGCTTCGAGGTTTTGTTCACTCTCTTGGAAGAGTAACTGGTTGATGTACCAATCTTTGGTGTCTGGTCCAGATACTCGGTAGAAGGAGCGTCCTTCTTCCTGCCACGACTCCATGTCTTTGCTGTGACTGTCCCAAAAGTTACTTTCAAGTTCTAACTGGCCGCTATACAGCAACTCTAAGTCATCGAGCGCTTGGTCGTTGTGATAATCCTCAGCCACGATGCCGACAACCGATGCTTTGATGCGAAGGTTGATATCTTTAGAGACGAGAATCACCTCACGTCCGGTCGCCATGTCCGCTAAAGCGAGGGCAGTGCCAAGAATATTGTTATCGGCAACATCGCCAGGAAGCGAATCGGGGAGTTGGTTGGGCTTTAGCTGGGTCTGAAAAAATAGGTGCCCGAGTTCATCTTCTGAGCGTTCGCCATTGTCAAGATTAAGTGCACCCGTGAGCGGAATACCTTCATGGATGTCTTTGCTGCCATTTTTAGTCATCAAATCATCAATAAAACGACTGACTTGACGGACGTTACGGGCAACCTCTGAAAGACCTTTCTTACCTCGATCAAGTTCTTCGAGAACGATCATGGGGAGAAAAATATCGTGTTCAGCAAATCGGAATAGAGCAGTGGGGTCGTGCATCAGCACGTTGGTATCGAGTACAAAGAGTTTTTTGCCAGTCCGAGATTTGATGCCCATTCGTGATTGAGTCCTTTGGTGTTATTTATTGATTTCTTTTACGGCAGCTAATACGTCATCTACATGACCTTTCACTTTCACTCCGCGCCATTCTTGGCGAAGTTTTCCATCCGCATCGATGAGAAAGGTGCTTCGCTCAATACCACGTACCTGTTTGCCATACATGTTTTTCATTTTGATGACATCGAAAGCATTGCAGAGGCTTTCATCGGTATCGGCTATTAAGTCAAAAGCGAAACTTTGTTTGGTTTTGAAGTTTTCTTGAGCTTTAAGACTGTCTCGAGATGCCCCTAGAATCTGGCAGCCTTGGCGACGAAATTTCGCAATTGCAGCAGTGAAATCGAGACCTTCAGTGGTACACCCGGGGGTGCTGGCCTTGGGGTAGAAATAGAGGACAAGAGGTTTGCCTGCGTAGGCTTTTAGAGAGGTTTGAACGTTGCCGGTAATTAGAATATCGACATTTGGGACTTTCTTTCCCAGTGCAGGTGCAGACATGGCTATCCTTTAACTGTTTAATAAAGTGTACGTGAAAAATGATGTGGGTTGGACTCTAGAGTAGGTTTTTACCGTCAAATACGGTGACAGGTAATTCAAGTGGATCAACCTCATCGATACAACCAAGATTGACGCGATACTTGTCTGGGAAACGCGCAGTGGCATGAAATGGGTAGATGCCGCAGGTTTTACAAAAGTAATGTTTGGCCTTTTTATCACCAAACTGATACATACCGAGGTTTTCTTTGGGTTGGTTAACTTTGAGGTTTGCCTCATCGATAAACTCGTTCGACATCATGGCGCCCTTTCTGACGCAGATCGAACAGGTGCAGCGTGTGCCACCATCAATCGGTTGTTCTGTGGTGAACTCGAAGCTCACTTCGCCACAATGGCAATGGCCTTTATAACTTGGCATATCGAATCCCCCTATTCATAGCCTTACTTGAGTGTATGCCAGTGGGAACAAATAGGCGACTAGGAAAGTAAAGGAAAACTAAGTCAAAATGACAGGGTGAAAACAGTCGCCTATAAGATCAATCGCTTAAACGAAGAAGGCTTTCAGCAATGGCTGAGAAATAAAGCCCAATTTGGGTTCGCAGAGACACCTTTGGGTCGTGTTTCATTGTGTTGTGATGAGGCCAGTGTATTGAGACTCAGTTTTACTGAAGAGTCTTTTCAGGATTTGAGTCAGTCGATCAAGCGAAACGATCAGCTTGCTCAGCAGCATGCAGATGCCATTTTTCAGTCAGCTTTTACTGGCAACCTATCGTTGATGGCAACTGACTTTCAATTAGCGGTTTGGCAAGCGCTGATGAATATCCCATTTGGAGAAACAACAAGTTATCAGGGGCTCGCTGAATCAATCGGCCGCCCAATGGCCTCTCGGGCAGTGGCGACCGCGATTGCGCAAAACCGATGTGGCTTTCTCATTCCGTGTCATCGAGTGATCAAGAAAAATGGCGAAATAGGTAAGTTCCGCTGGGGAGCTGAGATGAAGCGACGTTTGTTAGATTGGGAAGTTCAAGCCAAACGTTGAAAGATAGTCAGCCAAAGTGGAATGCTGAGGATGGCTAATAAGGTTTGGCTGCTGATGATGTTGGCCATTAAGGTCGTGTTGCCGCCAAGTTGCCTTGCCAGAATGTAGGCAGAGCTTGCAGTGGGTTGGGCTGCAATGATGATAAGGACCTCAGTGATCAAACTGTTGGCTTCGAGAAGGATGGCGCCCAGTAGAAAACCAAGTGGCATTGCGATGAACTTAAATGCCGACGCACTGATCAATGATAACCAGTGATGGCCCATTTGCCGTACCTTGATGCCAACACCCACAGCAATTAGACCAAGCGGTAAAGCGGTCTTTCCAAGCATGCCAAGCCATTCCATAACAATCAAAGGTAACTCGATTTGTGAAAGATTTATTCCAATACCAATGAGACAGCCAAGGATCAATGGATTGGTGGCTAATGTTTTCCAATAAGGGTTACTTGATTGACGGTGCAGCATGAACTGAAACACGCTGACGCAGAGCAAATTGATCATGGGAATTAATATCGCAATCACAACAGCAGCAATAATCAGTCCTTCATCACCGGTTAGTGCATTCACACTGGCTAAGGCTAGATAGGTGTTAAAACGAATAGCGCCTTGGTAAACCGAGGTGAAATCAGCCGCATCCACTTTAAAGAGAAACTGCCAAGTAAAGGTGGCAAGACTGGTGACTGCTAGTGCGGTAATAACGGGTATTGCAGCATCGGATAAGCTCAAGCTTTCAAAATTTGCATTGGCTAAGCGATGAATAAGAAGCGCAGGGAAAAGAATGTAATAGGTAAGCTTCTCAAGTTCCGGCCAGAAACTCTCGCTAAATAGCTTAAGGCGTGCGATAGCCGAGCCCAAGGCAATCAAGGCAAATACGGGTATCAGATTAAAAAGTATGGCAGCCATAACAGTTCACAGTCTGCGTGAATTGGTATTGTTTGGTCAATTACCGATTCTTTGGCTGCTCAATAAGATACGGCGTATGATGTCGCGCTTTGCTACTTCGACCATTTTGCTACTCAGGGGCTTTCATGGCGTTACTTACGCTACGCGATATCCAGCTTTCATTCAGTCATCCACCTTTATTGGATGGGCTAGCGTTCAATCTTGAGCGCGGTGAGCGTGTTTGCATCATCGGTCGTAATGGCGAGGGTAAGTCGACCTTGATGAAAGTTATCGCTGAAGAGCAGCCAATTGACGATGGCGAACGTGTGTTGCAAAAAGGGGCGGTGATTGGCCGCTTGGAGCAAGAGGTGCCACGTCATCTCTCAGGCCGCGTATTTGATGTGGTTGCTGAAGGTGTCGGAGAACTGGCTGAAGTGGTTAAGG
>VMDJ01000021.1 GCA_008080925.1 Gammaproteobacteria bacterium | reverse complement strand
ACGATACTGTTTACATGGAGAAGTTCTTAGAAAATCCACGTCATGTGGAATTCCAGATTCTCGCTGACGAACATGGTAATGCCGTTCACCTAGGTGAGCGTGACTGCTCAATGCAACGACGTCATCAAAAGGTGGTTGAGGAAGCCCCTGCTCCCGGCATCACACCTGAGATGCGTGGGGAAATTGGTGGGCGCTGTGCAAAAGCTTGCCAAGAAATCGGATACCGCGGTGCCGGTACTTTTGAATTTTTATTCGAAAACGATGAGTTTTACTTCATTGAAATGAATACTCGTGTTCAGGTTGAGCATCCCGTCACCGAGATGATTACCGGCGTCGACATTGTGAAAGAACAATTAGCGGTTGCTGGTGGCGGCAAGCTTGGCTTTACCCAAGATGACATAAAGATCACTGGCCATGCGATCGAATGTCGTATCAATGCCGAAGACCCTGATAACTTTATGCCAAGTCCAGGTAACATCAAAAAGTTACATTGGCCTGGTGGTCCAGGCGTTCGCGTGGATACCCATATTTACGCAGGCTACACGGTTCCTCCACACTATGACTCAATGATCGCAAAGCTGATCACGCATGGTTGTAGCCGCGATGTCGCGATTGCACGTATGCAAGGTGCATTGTCAGAAGCGGTAATTGATGGCATCAAAACCAACATCCCATTGCAACAACGCAACATGGATGACGCCAACTTCCAAATTGGTGGGGTAAACATCCATTATTTGGAAAAGAAACTCGGACTGAGTTAATCCACACAGGCAGCCGACAGGCTGCCTTGTTATTTCTGCCTTTGAAAACTATGAGCTGGATTCAAACACACATCACGGTTGATAAAAGCCAAGCCGATCTAATTGAGCTTTTATTAGAACAACTCGGTGCACTATCGATCACTTTGGGTGATGCAGGTGACGAGCCAATGCTTGAGCCCGGCCCAGGCGAAACACCGCTGTGGCAGGCAACACGCATTACTGGCTTGTTTAGTGGCGATACCGACATGGATGCATTGCGCACGCAGTTCAATCACGCACTCGAACGCGATATCAGCCAACACTTACACATAGAGCGTCTCGAAGATGAAGATTGGGAACGCAGCTGGCTTGATCGTTTTAAACCGATGCAATTTGGTCAACGCTTATGGATCTGCCCAAGCGGCCACAGAGTAGATGCGCAAGATGCGGTGATTGTGGATCTCGATCCTGGCCTAGCGTTTGGCACCGGAACGCACCCCACCACCAGGCTCTGTTTGCAGTGGCTCGATAGTGCTGACCTTAAAGGGAAAACCGTGATCGACTTCGGTTGCGGCTCGGGTGTACTTGCGATTGCTGCGCTAAAGCTCGGCGCAGCAAAAGTCATCGGCGTTGATCACGATCCACAAGCAGTGATCGCCACCCGCGTTAATGCAAAAAATAACGGCGTGGCAGATCGCCTAGCGGTCTTTCACAGTCAGGAATGGCAGCCACAAAAAGTCGATATCGTCCTCGCCAATATCTTAGCCAATGTTTTAATTGAGTTGAGAGATCAGATCGAACCATTAGTTAACGAGACGGGTGAACTAGTGTTATCAGGCATTTTGCAGGATCAAGCTGCCGGCGTGGAATCTGCCTATTCTGATGCACTCAAGTTCAGTCCAACGCGGTATGATGAAGGCTGGTCATTACTGCATGCTCAGCGAGCATCCTAATTAATTAAGGGAAATAGCGTGAAAACTCAGTGCCCTGCCTGCAAAGCTGTCACCGACGTTTCAACTGCAGATCTACGCGCAAGCTACGGCATCTACCGCTGCTCTCGCTGTTCACATGAATTTGATGCCTTTGAGCACGTGCACTCACCGCTAGTCGATCGAATCGCTAAGAGCACCCCAAAACCGGTGCACATCACAAAAGAGCCAGAAATCATTCAAGACGTTGCTGACGATATGCACAGCGATGATTCAGATGCGGCGATCATTGATGAATTTATGCAGGACGTGGGCAGCCACTCGATTACTCACGACACCGCTATCGAAGAGATGAAACCCGCACCGGTGAAGTCAGGTAACGGTTGGGCAGCCTTCTTCACTATCATTCTCGTATTGGTCGTTCTGGGTCAATTTGCTTGGATTAAACGCGCTGAGATCCTTCGACTTCCTGCCGCACAGCCCTTATGTGCTTACTTAGACTGCAGTGTTGCTGAGCAACGCAATCCGAACGCCTTCCGCGTACTGTCACGTGAATTAGAAGCTGATAAAACGGATGCTCGCCTGCTTACCTTGTCATTAAGCTTCCGCAATTACGCCGATTTCGCCCAACGCGCTCCTCAGATGCAGCTTTCACTGATCGATAGCGTGAATAGCGTATTACTCCGTCGCACTTTGACGCCGAGTGAGTACTTACCTCGCGAAATAGACGCAGAAAAATTGATCGAACCCGGTCAAAAAATTGATATCCAACTTTCTATCGAGGACCCTGGTCCACAGGCTTCTGGCTTTACGATTGATTTCTTCTAAATTGGTCATTTTTTGACCAATTCTTCCTTGCTGATTTCGCTCATCAGCGTAAGATTGCACGCCTGCTGTATCTAACCCCTTTCTTTTCACTATACGCGCGAGACCGCGAGGTTCTGAGCACGATGAAAATCGGTTCTCATCAACTCGACAACAATCTGATTCTCGCGCCGATGGCAGGCGTTACCGATCGTCCTTTCCGACAGTTATGTCGTGCGCATGGCGCAGGTCTTTGCGTGTCCGAAATGGTTACTTCTGATGCCTCTTTGTATGCCAGCCGAAAGACCGTCAAGCGTTTGGATCATGAGGGTGAAAGCGCACCTATCTCCGTGCAGATTGTGGGTAATGTTCCTGAAGTGATGGCCAGCGCGGCACAAGTGAATGTTGAGCATGGTGCTGACATCATCGATATCAACATGGGCTGCCCCAAAAAGAAGGTCTGTAAAGTCGCTGCAGGCTCTGCCCTACTTCAAGACGAACCGCTTGTCGCACGTATTCTTGAAACGGTGGTGAATGCTGTTGATGTACCTGTCACCTTAAAGATTCGCACCGGCTGGGATCACGACAATCGTAACGGTGTTGCGATCGCAAAATTAGCGGAAGCTGCCGGCATTCAAGCCTTAGCGATTCATGGTCGCACGCGTGCCGATGGTTTTAGCGGTGATGCTGAATACGAAACGATCGCTGCGATTAAAGATGCCGTAAACATTCCAGTAATGGCCAATGGCGATATCACTGACCCGGTAAAAGCAAAGCAGGTTCTCGAACGTACCGGCGCTGACGCGATCATGATCGGTCGTGCTGCTCAAGGACGTCCGTGGATTTTTGAAGACATTGCGCATTACCTGGCAACCGGTGAACTGCTCGATGAGCGAGATCCGTTATGGATTCGTGATGTCTTACTTGGTCATTTAGATAACCTTTATGACTTCTATGGCGAAGAACATGGTGTACGCATCGCGCGTAAACATATCGCGTGGTACAGCAAAGCTCAGGCGGGGAGCCCGGAGTTTCGTCGCCAAATTAATGATGCACAAACGGCTAAACGCCAGCATCAATTGATCTCTGACTATTTTCAACAACTCAAGCCCAGCAGTGCTGCCGCTTAAGTTGGGACTCATTTATTGTGTGGAATAGAAAACCAAAAGCCACGTTAAGTCATTTAGTGGCTGATGCCCTTGAAGACTATTTCGACAAACTCGATGGCGATGATCCAAGCGAGTTGTATGACTTTGTTATAAGCGAAGTGGAAAAGCCTTTACTTGAATCCACCCTGGATTACTGCGGTGGCAACCAAAGCAAAACGGCTCAGGTACTTGGCATTAGTCGCGCCACACTGCGCAAGAAACTTGCGATCTACAAGATTGATTAACTCTTACTTTTACAGCGTGTAAGTCATTACACACAAACACACTTAAGGAACATCCATGCCTTCTATTTCTCGTGCATTGATCAGCGTCTCTGATAAAACCGGCGTTGTAGAGTTTGCCCAAGCGCTTGCAAACGCAGGTGTTGAAATCTTATCGACAGGCGGTACTGCTAAGTTGCTACGTGACAGCGGCATTACCTGCATGGAAGTCAGCGACTACACCGGTTTCCCCGAGATGATGGATGGTCGTGTAAAAACATTGCATCCAAAGATTCATGGTGGCATTTTGGGTCGTCGCGGCACCGACGACGAAGTAATGGAAGCACACGCGATTGGTCGTATCGATCTAGTTGCAGTGAACCTCTACCCTTTCCAGCAAACCATTGCTAAGCCAGATTGCTCACTGGAAGATGCAATTGAGAACATCGATATTGGTGGTCCAACGATGATTCGTGCTGCGGCAAAAAATCATAAAGATGTTGCGATCGTGGTTGATCCTGCGGATTACTCAACCGTCATCAATGAGATGAGCGCTAACAACAACACAGTGAGTAATGCGACCTGTTTCCGACTGGCAGTTAAGACATTTGAACACACTGCACAATACGATGGTGCAATTGCCAACTATCTCGGCACCATTACTGAATCAGGCGAGAAAGAAACCTTTCCTAACACTATCAATCTGTCTTTCAATAAAACCCAGGGCATGCGCTACGGCGAGAACCCGCATCAAGGTGCGGCCTTCTATGTTGAAAACAATGTCTCAGAAGCCTGCATCTCGACAGCAACTCAACTGCAAGGCAAAGAGCTTTCGTTTAACAACATTGCTGACACCGACGCTGCATTGGAATGTGTGAAGCAATTCAACGAAAGTCCTGCTTGTGTCATCGTCAAGCACGCCAACCCTTGTGGTGTTGCAACCGCCGATGACCTGCTTGCTGCTTACGACCGCGCTTATGCAACCGATCCTGAGTCAGCCTTCGGCGGCATTATTGCCTTTAACCAAGAGCTCGATGCATCAACCGCTCAAGCAATCATTGATCGTCAATTCGTTGAGGTCATTATTGCACCTAGCGTTTCAGCCGATGCCGTTGAAGTGGTCAAGGCAAAACAAAATGTTCGCCTGCTTTCCTGTGGTCAATGGTCAGCAGAGCCAACAGCACGCTTTGATTTCAAGCGCGTGAACGGTGGCTTGTTGGTTCAAGATACCGATCTACAACTACTCAACGATATGAAGGTGGTCTCAGAGCGCCAACCAACCGAAGAAGAGCTACGCGATCTTCTGTTTAGTTGGAAGGTATCAAAGTTCGTTAAATCAAATGCCATTGTGTACGGCAAAGATGGCATGACCATCGGTGTTGGCGCTGGTCAAATGAGCCGCGTTAACTCAGCTCGCATCGCTGCGATTAAAGCAGAGCATGCAGGCCTCACCGTTAAGGGCTCTGTGATGGCATCCGATGCTTTCTTCCCTTTCCGTGATGGCATCGATAATGCTGCAGAAGCGGGTATTGCCGCAGTTATTCAACCTGGCGGCTCAATGCGCGATGACGAGGTTATCGCAGCAGCTAACGAGCATGGCATGGCCATGGTCTTCACCGGCATGCGTCACTTCCGTCACTAAGAGCACGTTGTTATGAAGGTTTTAGTCATTGGTAATGGTGGTCGCGAACATGCCTTGGCATGGAAGGCGGCACAATCTGGGCTCGCTGAGAAAGTCTTTGTTGCACCGGGCAATGCTGGCACTCACCTTGAAGACGATCTCGAGAATGTGGATATCGCGGTTGATGATATCGACGGTCTGGTTGCTTTCGCACTGCGCGAGGAAATCGGGCTCACAATCGTTGGCCCCGAAGCACCCTTAGTGAAAGGTGTAGTTGATGCCTTCCAAGCCGCTGGACTGGAATGTTTTGGTCCAAGCGCTCGTGCTGCACAACTAGAAGGCTCTAAGTCATTCACTAAAGACTTCTTAGCTCGACACAAGATCCCGACCGCAGATTACGATGTCTTTACTGAAATCGACCCAGCTCTCGCGTACCTCAAAGAAAAAGGCGCGCCCATCGTAATCAAAGCTGACGGCTTAGCTGCAGGCAAAGGCGTGATCGTCGCGATGGATCTACAAACAGCTGAAGATGCTGTGCGTGACATGCTAGCCGGTAATGCGTTTGGTGAAGCCGGCAGCCGCGTGGTGATCGAAGAATTCCTTGAAGGCGAAGAAGCCAGCTTTATCGTGATGGTTGATGGTAAAAATGTACTACCCATGGCAACTAGCCAAGACCATAAACGTGTAGGCGATGGTGATACCGGCCTTAACACAGGCGGCATGGGCGCCTACTCACCGGCACCTGTGGTTACCCCTGCGATCGATCAGCGCGTGATGGATGAAGTCATCATGCCTACCGTCAACGGTATGGCTGAAGAAGGCAATCCTTACACTGGCTTTTTGTATGCAGGCTTAATGATCACCAGCGATGGCACACCAAAGGTGATTGAATATAACTGCCGTTTCGGTGATCCAGAAACACAACCGATCATGATGCGTTTACAGTCTGATCTTGTTGCGCATTGTCTCGCTGCCATAGAAGGCAAGCTCGATGATCAACGCACACAATGGGATCAACGCCCTGCGGTTGGCGTTGTTCTCGCTGCGGGTGGTTATCCTGGCGATTACGCTAAGGGCGCTGTCATCTCAGGTTTAGATAACAAAATTGAGCACAGCAAAGTCTTTCATGCCGGCACTCAAATGGATGGTGGCAATGTCGTGACGTCTGGCGGTCGCGTACTTTGTGCAACCGCATTAGGCAGCAGCGTAAAGGCTGCACAAGCACTCGCTTATCAACGTGCTGACACCATCAGCTGGGACGGTATGTTCTGCCGTCGTGATATTGCTTATCGAGCGATCGAACGCGAAGACGCTTAAATCTTATGCCGATCTCTCGTTGTAATTCGGTCGGCTTTCAATTGTTGTTTGCCATAGCGATGCTCATCGCGAGCGTCGCTATGCTTTCACCCACAACGCCCAAAGTTGACATTGAGTTTGATTACCTCGACAAACTCGTCCATCTCGGCACCTTTGCTGTTCTTGCCTTCTTACTCGATAGCGGGTGGTCTGAATCGTCGTACTCATTTAAAAAATGGGGTTCATTACTCATCTATGGTTTAGCGATTGAGGTTGCCCAACACTACATTCCTAATCGTGCCTTTGAATGGATGGATTGGGTTGCTGATGGTGCTGGCCTAGTTTTCTATGGGTTTTTCATTCTGCCGCTTCTGCGTAGACTGAATCTCCGTTAAGTCCTTTGGGGAACAACATGTTCTTCACGCACAAAAAACTCGAACTCCCTACCGCAGCCGAAGCCTTGCCCGGTCGTGACATCACCATGCCAGTTGCCGCTGCGCACACAGTAACGGGTAACTCACTCACACCTCCATTACCTGATGGTTATCAACAAGCACTGTTTGGACTTGGCTGCTTTTGGGGTGCAGAGCGTCGTTTCTGGCAACAAACCGGCGTGTGGACGACTGCCGTGGGCTATGCCGCCGGCTTAACACCTAATCCAACATACGAAGAAGTCTGCAGCGGCATGACCGGCCATAATGAAGTGGTCTGGCTTGCTTATAACCCGGAACAGGTCAGTTACGAGCAACTACTCAAAGTTTTTTGGGAATCGCACGACCCAACCCAAGGCATGCGTCAGGGAAATGACAGCGGCACACAATATCGCTCCGGCATTTATTGCTATAACGACGCACAACAAAGCGCAGCAGAAGCGAGTCGCGACCGTTATCAACAAGCGTTGAATGCAAAAGGCTTAGGTGTTATCACGACCGAAATCATCAGCGCACCGACGTTTTACTATGCTGAGGATTATCACCAGCAGTATCTGGATAAAAACCCGAACGGTTACTGTGGACTCGGCGGTACTGACTGCACGCTCGACTGATTACTGCACTTGGGGCGGCGCTGATTCAGCTTCTTTAAATAGTGCCGCCGCATCAATCGCATCAAAGCGATAATTTGCATTACAGAATTCACAATCCACAGAGATGCTACCCAACTCCTCAAGGATCTGAGTCACCTCACCCTCACCTAAGCTCACCAACGTATTAGCAACACGCTCACGTGAGCAACTACAACGAAAGGCCACGGGCTCTGGATCAAACAAGCGCAAGCTTTCTTCGTGGAACAAGCGATGCAATAAGGTTTCGACATCAAGCGTTAGTAGCTCATCATCCTTGATGGTGTCGGCCAACATACAAACACGACTCCAATCCTCGTCTTCTATCTCGCTTTGCGGCAAGCGCTGTAAGAACAAGCCTGCAAAAGTATCGTCGTTTCCGGCCATCCAAAGTCGTGTCGGTAGCTGTTCTGATTGCTCAAAATATTGCTCCACCGACTTCACAACATCGCCACCCTCTACCGCGACAATGCCTTGGTAACGCTCACCATTCGGTGCTTCGGTGGTAAGAATCAAACGCGCATCACCGAGTAAGCCTGCCATATCGTCGGGCTTAGCTTGAGGAGTCTCGACAAATTGCGCCATACCACGAATCGTGCGCTGCTCTGTGGCTTGCGCAATCAACGCTTGGATATCGCTCTCACTTTTCAGCTGCAGCGTGAGCGAGCCTTTGAATTTAATCGTACCGGATAGCAAAGTTACCGCGGTTAAGGTTTGGCCAAGCGCAGGTTTCACCCAACTCGGATAATCATGGCGCTCTTGCACCGCTCTCCAACTCGCATCTAAGCGCACGAACTCACCGCGAACACCAAACTCTTCAAATAGGAAACGGTACAAATAGTCTTCTGAAGCTGAACTCATGAAACTAACGTCTTTGACAAATAAAAGCTATTGTAAGCGATTCGTTATACTGATCGCGTCAATAACCCAAAGTTTCACCATGCTATTAACTCAAACCGCACAGACCCAAGACGAAAATGGGCTCAAACTCACACTACATGAAGAACTGATTGCGAGCCAAGATGCGCTCACTAGCGTTATGAAAGCAATGCAGCATGGTACGGACTTAGCCGATACACCTTGGCAAATCATGGTCTTAAACAGTCAGTTTAGCGGTCAGCAGGTTACCGCTGAGATTGGTATTTTCTTTCAATCACTCAACGGTGGTTGTAACTGCTCAGATAACCCCGATCAGATCAGCCCTGAAAACGAATACGGTGAATTCGTTTTATCCATTGATCGAGAGACATGCGAGGCAACGCTAGAGCTGAAGTAAAAAAAGGCCAGCAATGCCGGCCTTTTTAGTCAGGTTGGCTTAAAAGATTCGCTTAAACAGATTTTGCATCTGTTGCCATGAATCTTTATCTGCAGCCGCATCGTACTTCAGGTTATCAATACCGAATTCACCTGCTCCTGGATTAGTAAACCCATGACGTGCGCCTTCATAACCAACAAAGGTGAACTTGTTACCTTTCGCCGTCATTTTGTCTTTCCATGCGGCAACAATCTCTGGTTTTACAAATGCATCGGCTTCGCCATGCAGAATCAATACTTCAGGTTTTAATTGACTATCTTCAGGTGGCATCGGGAATGAACCGTGGAAACTCACTACCGCTTTAACCGGCATGTTGTTATAGGCCATCTTTAATGACGTACCGCCGCCGAAGCAGTAACCAATCGCGGCAACCTTGTCGCCCTTCACCATGCCGCTTTTCATCAGCTGCTCTAAACCAAGTGAAGCACGCTCCATCCAGGCATCTGGATCACTAGTAATCTCAGTCATGTACTCTTTAGCTTGCGCCGGCTTATCCGTTACTTTGCCATCGCCATACATATCTGCCGCAAATGACACATAACCCAACTCAGCCAACATCTGTGCACGGTGTTTCGCGTAGCCGTTTAGGCCCCACCATTCATGTGTCACCATCACGCCAGGGCGCTTACCTTTTACCTTGTCATCCCAATACAGATAACCGGTGAGCTTGGCGCCTTCATGTTCGTAATGAACCGCTTTAGATTGAATAGCTGCCTGTGCTGTCAATG
The DNA here is from genome assembly GCA_008080925.1 of Gammaproteobacteria bacterium. Classification (GTDB taxonomy): domain Bacteria; phylum Pseudomonadota; class Gammaproteobacteria; order Chromatiales; family Chromatiaceae; genus VMDJ01. The sequence continues at coordinate 15,786 of VMDJ01000021.1, read as the reverse complement.
CGAAAGTACACAGGCCAAAGAATGCGAGTAAACGCTTCATCGTAGATCTCCTTTGGTTTATTTATTGTTATGCGCTGAGAATGAACCAGAATTTGGAAAAAGAAAACCACAAAATATTAGGTCAGTGCCTGCCAAGCCGGATGTTGGTTGATCAACGTCAATGCTTGCTGCAAAAGACTGGTGCCAGGCTCTTTACGGTGCCATGTCGATGCACCCGAAGGATGCGGTAGGGGAATCAGATCAATCTCACGACCGTTTATTAACAAACGGTGTTGCTGGCCAATCACATCGACTAACTTGTCGACCTGAATAAACTGACTAATCGCTAACTTACCGACCGGTAGGAGTAACTCAGGCTGATTAAGCGCTAGCTCACGGTCTAACCACACACGACACGCTGCTATCTCATCTGGGTTAGGCACTCTATCTCCCCCTTTCGGATTTTTTCCTGGAAAGCAACGACACACGGCAGCGATATAGACCTGCTGACGAAAAGCCTCTTCATCTAAACCAATCTGATCAAACCATTTAAACAGCGTCTTACCCGCTGTCCAGGCAAAGGGCTTTTGCAGCTGAGGCTCTTTATCGCCCGGTGCTTGGCCAATCAATATAATGCGACTCTTCACCGGCTCACCCAACACCGGTGGCGCATGCATATCCGGACAATGCCGACAGGCACGCAGTTCAGCTTGATGACGAATTAACGCGGATGACATAGCGATAAGGTCTGTTATCTCAAAGAATGAACCCGGATAATAACCAATCTATTTTTCACCTGATGCCCCATGTCTGAGACCACATACGCTATTCCGCCAAAATCACTATTGCGCAAAGTCGGTCGTGCGATTGCGGACTACCAAATGATTCGTGACGGCGATCGTTTATTGCTGGGCGTTTCTGGTGGCAAAGATTCACTCGCTTTATTGCAGGTGCTGATGCACCTGAAAACCTATGCGCCAGTACAGTTTGAATTGGGCGTGATCACCGTCGACCCCGAGGTTGAAGGTTTTGACCCCAAACACCTGACCGATTATTACACCGCACTTGGTGTGGCGTGGCATTACCAGCAACAGCCGATCATGGAAGATGCTAAGCAAAACATGAGTGGCGACTCTTTCTGTTCTTATTGCTCACGCATGAAGCGCGGCATTATGTATTCCACCTGTCGCGAGCATGACTACAACGTGTTGGTATTAGCGCAGCATCTCGATGACTTAGCCGAGAGTTTTATGATGTCGGCTTTTCATCAAGGCCGATTAGGCACCATGAAGGCGCACTACACCAATGATGCTGGAGATGTGAGGATTATCCGTCCACTTGCCTATGTGCGCGAAACGATGACCGCAGCCTTCTCTAAGGAAGCACAACTTCCGATCATTCCTGATAGCTGCCCTGCCTGTTTTTCAGCACCCACACAACGCGAGCACTTTAAAGCCTTACTCGCGAGTGAAGAACGCAACAACCCGCAACTGTTTGCCAAGTTGTTGCACGCTATGCGCCCACTGATGGGCGACCGAAGCGGCGAGGAAACTGACCTCGCTGATGAAAACGATTAATTCACTTGGTAACGCGGCTCGCCGGCAATAAAGGCTTCGATGTTTTGCTGAATCTGATTAACGGTATTTTGACGCGCCTGTCGGCCTGCCCATGCGGTATGCGGCGTGATAATCAAATTCGGGATGTCGTCTTGTAGTAACACGTAGTCTTCTGGCGGCGGCTCAATATCCACCACATCTAGTGCAGCTCCACCAATCACTCCCTCACGCAAGGCATCCGCTAGCGCGGCGTTATCCACCACCGGGCCTCGAGCTGCATTCACCAACAGCGCATGTGATGGCATTTTTTCTAACGCCGCACGATCTATGACATGTTTTGTGTTATCCGTCAGTGGTACGTGCAAACTTAATACATCGACTTGAGGCAACAACTCATCCAAAGCAACACGTCCTGCTTGTGGCTCACCGCCGGGACGCTGCGCAATCAAGACACGCATACCGAAGGCTTCCGCTAAACGTGCAACCCCTTGACCTAATTCACCATAACCCACAATACCAATGGTCATGCCTCGCAGCTCTCGCACGGGATATTCGAGCAAACAGAACTGATCACTTTTCGACCAGTCACCCCGCTTAACCGCCTCGGTGTATTTAAACAAGCTGGTAAAGTGCGCCAACATCACGCCAATCACGTGCTGCGCAACACTGTCAGTGCCGTAAGCGCGGACATTACTCACCACGATGCCCATCTCAGATGCGGTTTTCAGGTCAATGTTATTGGTGCCGGTTGCAGCAACACAGATCAACTTCAGGTCCGGCAGCTGGCGTAACAGCTCACCATCCAAAACCACCTTATTGGAGACCACCACCTGAGCACCTTTCATGCGCTCGAGTCGCTCTTCAGGACGGGTTTTCTCATGCAGATCCCAATCAGGCAAACAGGCTTGTAGTGCAGAGAGATCGAGATCCTCTGGCGCAAGACTGGCTAAATCTAAAAAAACACCCTTTTGCATGGCTTTCTCCTACGTTTTGCCAAGTGTGTACAGGTTTCGCCGTGAACACCATCTTTTCATTTCATAAATTTTCAATACAGGACCCAAATGCATTGAGTTTCCCCATACTTGGAGCAAACGTTGAGGTGCAGTTTCCGATAAAATGCGGCTTTGTTATCGACCGTGCTTTTAGCCACAGCGCATCTTATGGAACGTATTCGCGAGATTCCTTACAACTACACCTCGTTTTCCGATCGCGAGATCGTGATTCGCTACTTGGGTGAAGACAACTGGGCGCTGATTGAATCCTTGCGTGGTACACGTCGCACCGGTCGTTCGGCGCGCATGCTGTTCGAAGTCCTTGGTGACATGTGGGTGGTTGAGCGCAACCCTTACCTCCAGGACGATCTGATCAATAATCGCGAGCGCCGCAATGCGCTGATTGAGGCATTGAATCATCGTTTACGCCAGTTCGAACAGCGTTTGAATGACAATCCGAACGCCGAACGCCTACTTCAAGCTGCGCAAAAAGCTGTGGATGACTTCTCGAATGCCTTTGGTGAACGCGAACAATTACGCCGTAAGGTCATCCAAGCGTTGAGCAAAATTACGCGTCGCGACAATATCGATTTCTCTGGCTTAGCACGTGTATCGCATTCAACCGATGCCACCGACTGGCGTGTTGAGATGCCATTTGTGGTGATCTCACCGGATACTGAAGAAGAAGTCGCGGCGATTGTCGAGTCTTGCATTAACTGCGGCCTAACCTTGATTCCTCGTGGTGGCGGTACCGGCTACACCGGCTCAGCCGTTCCTCTCGATGCCCATTGCGCTGTCATCAATACGGAAAAACTTGAAGACCTATCCGAGGTAGAACATATCGAGCTACCCGGCGTGAACGGCAAAGTTGCCACCGTTCGAACAGGTGCTGGTGTTGTTACACGTCGCGTATCGGATTTAGCTAATGCGCATGGCCTTGCCTTTGCGGTTGACCCTACCTCACAAGACGCATCAACTATCGGCGGCAACATCGCGATGAATGCCGGTGGAAAGAAAGCGGTGTTATGGGGCACTACGCTCGACAACTTAGTCAGTTGGCGCATGGTGACACCCCAAGCTGATTGGCTTGAGGTGACTCGTATCAACCACAATCTTGGCAAGATCCATGATCAAGCTAATGTGGAATTCTCGATTCAGCGTTATCACCCAGATGGCAAAACACCTAAAGGTGAAGCCGAGGTGTTGCGCATGCCAGGGAGCGCTTTCCGCAAAGTTGGTTTAGGTAAAGACGTTACCGATAAATTTTTATCTGGCTTGCCGGGCATTCAAAAAGAAGGTTGTGATGGCCTGATTACCTCGTCACGCTTTGTGCTGCATCGTATGCCAAGTCAGTCGAACACCGTGTGTTTAGAATTCTTTGGTAATGATCTTGCTAAAGCCGTACCTGCGATTGTTGAGATCACCGATTACATTGCACAAACCGATGGTGTTCAAATTGCAGGTCTTGAGCACTTAGATGAACGCTACATCAAAGCCGTCGGTTACAGCACAAAAGCAGCACGCCGTGACACGCCCAAGATGGTGTTGATTGCAGACCTTGTCTCTGATGATGCCAACATCTTAAATGCCGCGACCGAGATGGTGATCAACAAAGCTAAAGCGCGCGAAGCTGAAGGCTTTATTGCTACCACCCCGGAGAAGCGCAAAGCCTTCTGGGCAGATCGTGCACGCACAGCGGCCATCTCTGCGCATACGAATGCGTTCAAAATAAACGAAGACGTGGTGATTCCGCTGCCTCGTTTGGCCGACTACAGCCGCGGTATCGAGCGCATTAATATCGAACAATCGATCAGCAATAAACTGCAATCTATCGCAGCGATGCGCAAAGTACTCGATCAACACAAGCGACAAGCTGATGATGAGATTACTGAAAGTAAACTCAAGCTGGCTTACGAAACTTTGTCTGAAGTCGAGCAACGCTGGTCGAGTTTATTAAGCAACTTTGATCAAGCCGCTGCCAATCAAACCATTCTGACCGAGCAAGAACGCGAGCACATACAAGCGAATGATCTTGTGATCGACATGTTGCTGCGTCGTGATATTCGCATTTCTTATCGCCAAGAGCTGAAAGCGCCATTGCGCGAAATTCTTCAAGGTAGCGAGTTAGAAAAACTTCGCGGCAAACTTCGCGACGCACACCTCGAGATGAAGAATGAACGTTTGTTTGTCGCGCTGCATATGCACGCTGGTGATGGCAACGTTCACACGAACATACCTGTGCATTCACATAACTACCGCATGTTGCATGAAGCTGATCGCATCGTTGATCAAGTTATGCAGCTTGCCAAATCACTTGATGGCGTTATCTCAGGTGAGCACGGTATTGGCTTAACCAAGGTTCAATACTTAGAGCCAGAGAAACTGGCAGACTTTGTTGCTTACAAAAACCAAGTCGACCCCGAGCATCACTTCAACCGTGGCAAGCTGATGTCCAATCAAGGGCTCGAGGGTGCTTACACCCCATCACTGCGATTGGTGCAACAAGAAGCGATCATTCTTGAGCAAAGTGAGCTAGGCCAGCTTAACGATGACATCAAACACTGCTTACGCTGCGGCAAATGTAAGCCTAAGTGTATGACGCATGTGCCTCGCGCCAACCTACTTTACTCGCCACGCAACAAGATTCTCGGTACAGGCCTGGTCATCGAGGCTTTTTTGTATGAAGAACAAACACGTCGCGGTATCGCCTTCGAGCACTTTGAAGAGATGAATGATATTGCAGACCACTGCACCATTTGTCACAAGTGTGAAGCGCCTTGTCCTGTGAACATCGACTTTGGCGATGTCACCATGCGTATGCGCAAAATTCTGACGCAAGCAGGCGAGAAGAGTTTCAACTTAGGTAGCTGGGCTGCGATGCAGTTCTTGAACACCACCAATCCAACCACCATTCGCTGGTTACGCAAAGGTATGGCTGACCTTGGCTTTAAAGCCATGTCCTTTGGTCATGATCTAATTAAGCACACAGGCTTGTTGCGTAAGAATGCAAAGATACCGGCATCAACAACCGGAAAACCCAAACTTCTGGATATACCAATCGAGATGGTTCGCCGTCCGATTCGTGTTGAGCTACCTAAACAGTCGTATCGCACCGCACTAGGTCTCGATGATCCAAGCTATGTTCCAATTCTGCGCAACCCAAGCAAAGCAGATGATGACAGCGATGCTGTTTTCTACTTCCCGGGTTGTGGCTCTGAGCGTTTATTCTCAGATGTCGGCTTAGCCACCCTAGCGATGCTCAGCGAAACGGGTGCACAAACGGTATTACCACCCGGCTATTTATGTTGTGGCTACCCGCAAACCAGTGCCGGACAACATGATCGTGGTCAGCAGATCACAACCAGCAACCGTGTCTTATTCCATCGTGTCGCCAACACCCTGAACTATCTCGACATCAAAACCGTCGTAGTCTCTTGCGGTACCTGTATGGACCAACTGCTTAAGTACGAATTTGAGCAGATTTTCCCTGGCTGTCGTCTACTCGATATTCACGAGTATCTACTCGAAAAAGGTATCAAGCTGGATAAGGTCGATGGTGTGCAATATCTCTACCACGATCCTTGTCATAGTCCGATGAAGGAATATGACCCGATCCAAGTCAGCACGACATTGTTAGGTCAAAACGTGACTTTGTCCGATCGATGCTGCGGTGAAGCCGGCACCTTAGGTACTGCTCGCCCAGATATCGCCAACCAATTGCGTTTCCGCAAATCGGAGGAACTACGAAAAGGTATTAAAGCGCTGACAGGTCAAGAAAAAGCAACACAAGGCAATGTAAAACTGCTCACCAGCTGCCCCGCTTGCCAACAAGGCTTGTCACGTTATGGTGATGAAACAGGCCTTAAAACCGACTATATCGTCATCGAGCTTGCCAAACACTTACTTGGTGACGGCTGGCAGAAACGCTTTATTGAACAAGCCAAACAAGGCGGCATAGAAAAGGTTCTTTTGTAATGCCTAATCAGCACATCCCCGCCCCTGAAGCGCTTGAGCTACTAAAACTTGGCAACAAGCGCTTTGTTGCAGAAACACGCAAAACAACTGGCAGTGATCACACCCGCCGCACCCAATTAACCGTTGGACAAGAACCCTTTGCAATTATTCTTGGCTGTTCTGATTCGCGGGTACCTGCTGAGCTTGTGTTTGATGTTGGTCTTGGCGATCTATTCGTAATCCGAGTTGCTGGCAACATTGTTGCGCCTTCGCAAATTGGTAGTGTGGAATTTGCAGTTGATCGCTTTAAAACCCGCCTCGTCGTTGTTCTCGGTCATTCAAACTGTGGCGCTGTTTGCGCAACACTCGATGAACTAAAACAGCCCGCAGAAGAACGCTCACCCAATATGGCCGCCATTGTGGATCGCATTCGTCCTTCTATCGAAGTCTTGCTTGATACGGATGTACGCAACGCTCCAGAGAAACTTTTACATCATGCCGTTATGGCGAATATCCGTGCCTCAGCCAACCAATTGCGTCATGGCTCACAGATTATTGAAAAGTTAATTCAGGAAGATGGATTGATGATTGTTGGCGCCCACTATTCACTGGATACCGGTGAAGTAGAGTTTTTTGACGGCGTTTAGTCTTCGTTATTTCTGCTTACGCGTGGATAAAGTATCGAGTAACTCTCGTGACTGCATCAGTAACTCTCGACTTGTTTTAACTCGATCATTAACTGACTCAACAAGCTTCGCACCCAAAGCAGTTCGAGATTTTGTCGCCACAATTGATGGATGTTTATGCTTCATGAGTTCTCCCAAAAACGCAGATACTCTTTATCCTAGTTTTCCAGAAATAGTTTAATGCGATTAGCGGTTTTTGTAAGACACCCCTTACGTGAAATTTTCAATCCTTATTTTGGATAGCGAGTCTTGTACTTGATTTACCAGGCGCTATTGCACCGCAAAAGATCATATTTTTTCATGTTGCGGCGCAATAATTTCAATAATGCGTTTTTCACGATAGGCAAAGATTTTTTTTAGCTGCGGACGCACCCATATGCGATCAAGCCAACGACTCAAAAAATTGGGTAGCCAATTGGGTAACGCATAGTAAACCGTGTCAATCATGGTGGTAGATCGATCGTCGTTTTCGACGAAACGATGCTCATGAAACCAAAAGCTATAGGGGCCTTTTAGCTGCTCATCAACAAAATAGTCAGGTGCTTGATAGTGCGAAATAATTGACCGCCAGCGAAGACGCCAACCAAATTGACGAATGGTGTAATCAATAATTCGCCCTTGATACATACGTATAGGTGGCGGGGTTAGCAAAACAAAATTTAACCAATGAGGCGTCAGCTCAGCGAGCAACTCGGCGCGCTCAAAGTGCGCAAAGATCACATCCCTTGATTGTTCAAATCGCTGCGTTTGCTCAAATTGATAAACCGGTAAGTTAGCCACAGGTTTTCTCATCGCATGACTTGCGATTTCGCCAACGCAAGAAGCGTACATAACCCCATTCAAGTACAGGCAACAAATGCAGTGTCTTCACAGTGCCAGCTAACCAACGATAAGCTGGCAATTGGGACCACAGCAAGACAAAACCTGCCGCACCCGTCTGCCAATTACCCAAGTCATCTCGAACATGAAAGCGCGCCAATGCCGTGGCTTGGCTAATACCAAATGTAGCAAGCTGATCTAAGTCACGAGTGACATCAACCCAATCAATCTTATCTGCATCTTTACGACGTTGATAATGGCTTATCTCGCGAGAACATAAGGGGCATTTACCGTCGTAAAGTACAACAACACGCATCACTCAGGTTTCTGCAAACAAATGTGAATAACGTCAGTCATGCCTTCTCGGAAACCGGCTTCGCATACACATAGATAGTAGCGCCACATACGGCGGAAACGCTCATCGTAACCACGCGACTCCATCCACGCGGTATCTGCGGAGAAGTTCTCATCCCATTCACGTAGGGTATCTGCATAATCTTCGCCATAACGATCCACCTGCATCACATCAAGATCATGCTCAATGGCTAAACGACGCAAATGTGTTTCGGTTGGCAACATGCCGCCCGGGAAGATGTACTTCTGAATAAAGCCACCGGGTGATTTTTCGTAAGCATCAAAAAGATCTTCTCGAATGGTAATGATCTGCAATACCGCACGGCCACCTGGACGCAAACGCTCTTTCAACACCTCAAAGTAAGTCTGCCAGTACTCCTTACCGACCGCTTCGAACATCTCAATCGACACAATGTGATCAAACTGTCCCTCAACATCACGGTAGTCTTGTAAGCGAATAGTGGTTAAATCTTCTAGGCCATTCATTTCAAGTCGAGCTATGGCGTAGTTATGCTGCTGTTCCGACAAAGTCAGGCCGACGACATTCGCATTCCTTTGTGCTGCAAACTCAGCAAAGCCGCCCCAACCACAGCCAATCTCAAGGACACGCTGATGTGGCTGAATGCCAGCAAGATTAAAAATACGGCGGTACTTTTCGGTCTGCGCCATCTCCAAATCCATCACGCCATCAAACACTGCTGAGGAGTAACTCATGGTGTTATCCAACCATCGAGCGTAGAAAGCGTTACCTAAATCGTAATGTGCCGATATGTTTTTACGACTTCCCAATAAAGTGTTACCGCGAGAATGATGCAACCGCTTAGCCAGCCAAGCTGCAACTGGGTGACGTTCTTCTGCATTGATGTAATCTAAATTGGTTGCAATCAGTTCAAGCGTGGATGACAGATCTTCAGAATGCCACTCGCCTGCCATGAAGGACTCAGCAAAACCAATATCTCCCGAAAACAAGACTCGTGAAGCAAACTTGATTGGATTATCAATCTTGATATGTCCAATCAGTGACAAATCATCTGCTTTGATCTTTTGGGCGTAATCTTCAAACTCAATCATCAAAGTACCTGTTTGAATCTTTGCAAACCAGTTAATGATTTTTGCTTGGATAAAGCTCGCTTTATCACGCTGTTTTACGTGCGGGATGTTCAGTGATGAAACACGAGTATTCATTTAGATACCTCAATCATTGGCGGTGCGGGCTTGCGATGAAAACGCGCACCCTTTAGCCAAAGCTTCAAGGCATGCCAATGAATGGCGCCGAGAACTTTGACTGCTAAAAATGGAAAACGAAAAACTTGCTTAAGAATTTGCGTATCGCAGAATTCAACCGAACGCCCGGTCTGCGTTGCGCTTAGCTTCGGCAACTGTTTGTCATTAAGCAAAATACTTAGGCGTAATTTTTCATCAGGCTGATGAAAGGAGAAGGCATAGCCTCCTTTAAGATCCATAAAGGGAGAAACATGAAAAATCTTTTCACTACCTGTTTGCACAGGCCACTTTCGATCTCCATCGAGAAGATAGACGTGCTTCTCACCAAAGGTGTTACGAACTTCACATAAGATCGCAACCGGCTGATCTTTTTCATCCAAACAGAACCAAACACTCAATGGATTGAACACAAGCCCTAATACTCGAGGCATCGCCAACAAGAAGATCTTGTGTGGTTTTTGAAAACCTTTTTCAACTAAGCAACGCTCAACCCATGCGCGGAAATCCTGCTCCCCTACTGGCAAATGGTCTTTCGCTCTCAGGCTAATCAAGTTCCAACGATTGAGTGAAAACCAACGTGATTGTCGACTCGATTCTTGTAATGAGTCGATATCGAATAAGGCCGTAAAAATGTCGTAATTAAAGCGATAGCCTAAATCGCCATAACGGCGATGCATCACAGAACAGGGATAGAGACACTGTTTGATCATGCAGCGGCCTTATCCTTTTTTTGCTCAATCAAATCACGCGATGCGAGCAAGGCCTTCAACCATGCTGGATCTAGCGCCTTGCCTCCAGAAATCGCATGCGCGACTTCTACTCCAGAGCGCATACCGTCCTCATGAAAGCCATACCCCGTCCATGCACCGGCAAACCACAAATGATTTTCACCTTGTACTAATGGCAGTGACTTTAATCGCGCTTCACTGTCGCTATCGAAAACAGGGTGTGCATATTCAATTCGTTGAATAATCTTGCTCTGCTCTGGCTCAAGCACTGGGTTCAAGGTGACAAAGTAATTGGTTTTCGTGTTCAGATTCTGCAGCGAGTTCATCCAATAGGTCACACTAACACTTGGGTCAGCTGCATCTCGCTGTTCACCCAGATAATTCCAAGAACTCCATGCCGCTTTTCGCTTTGGCATCAGTGCTTCGTCATTATGAAGAACAGCGATATTGGTTTGATAAGCCACGCTATCAAGAACCAGTCGTTGTGCGGGGCTTTGCGTTTTTACAATCCGACCTGCTTGATCGGAGTGACAGGCCATTACCAACTCGTCAGCACGAAGCTGCTTACCTGACGCTAATTCGACAGACCATTGTTTGCCTTCACGAATAGCGGCAACTGCAGAATCCCCGAGAAGTACTCTTTCACCTAAATGTGCAGCCACCTTTTTCACATAACTTTGCGAGCCATTAACCACCGTTTCCCACTTTGGACGGTCTTTAAGTTGCATCAAGCCGTGGTTATCAAAAAAACGAATGAGCGATCGTGCTGAGAAATGTGCCACGGCCTCTACCGGTGATGACCAAATAGCCGCTGCCATAGGGAGTAGATAGTGCTGGCGCAGCTCCCTGGAGAAGTTATGCATCTCTAAATATTCAGCCAAGGTTTGCTCAGGATGGATTACGTCATTACGCAACTCACTTGTCGCTGTTTTGTTGAAACGCAGAATGTCGCGAATCATCCGATGAAAACGTGGACTAACCAGGTTCCGGCGCTGTGCAAACAAACCATTAAAATCGCTACCGTTATATTCCACGCCGTTTGGACGCATCGATACCGAGAAAGACATGTCTGTTGGATAAGTCTCAACACCCAAGTCATCGAACCATTTGCTCAGCAATGGATAGTTGGGACGGTTAAACACCATGTAACCGGTATCCACTGCAACCTGACGACCCGCTTCACTGTGAGTGACCGTGTTCGCATGCCCGCCTAAACGTGCATCTGACTCGACCAAAGTCACGTTGGCCAAATCCTTTAAAAACCAGGCGGCCGAGAGCCCGCTCACTCCACCACCAATAATAAGGACGTCTTTTTTGTTCATGTTTTATGCGTTGTCCAAATAAAAAAGCTAAACAAAGGTTGAACTTTTTGAAATCTTGTACCACTATATTCGTACAAACTTTTAACACATGCAAGTTTTCGATATGAAAATACAGACAAAAGCAGGGTTATTACTCATTGGGGCACTCATGAGCCAGACAGTTATTGGACAAGATGAACAATACGTTCTTGGACACAGCATCAAGCCTTTGGGCAAATCTGAGGCCGTGGAGCTAAGCCAGTACGAGGGAAAGGTGCTTTTAGTCGTGAATACCGCGAGTCAGTGCGGCTTTACCCCGCAATTCGAGTCTCTCGAGAAGCTTTATAAAGACAAAAAAGACCAAGGTTTTGAAGTACTTGGCTTCCCTTCTGGCGATTTTGGCGGTCAGGAATTCAACAACTCAGACAAGATCGCGAGCTTTTGCCAAGTTAATTATGGTGTGACCTTCCCCATGTTCGAAAAGATCAAGGTCAAAGGTAAAGATGCGCATCCTTTTTATAAGCAGCTCGCTAAAGAGGCCAACAGCACGCCTAAGTGGAACTTCCATAAATACCTAATCGGTCGTGACGGCAAAGTCATCGACAGCTATCTCAGCTGGACATCGGGTGACAGCAACAAGTTACGCAAAGCCGTGGAGGCAGCGCTCTAATGAAAGCGGGTCACGCGTGGGTCTTTGGCGCCAGCCATGGGATTGGCCGCGCGCTCAGCGAGCAACTGCATAAAGCCGGTTGGTCACTCGCATTAAGTGCCCGTACGCCCAATACCCTACAGCCGCTTTGTGAAGCAGTTGAAGCTCAGTGCATTCCGTGTGATGCAACCGATCGTGATGCGGTAAATAACGCAACGCAATTTGTCTTCCAGCATCAGCGTCCTGATTTGATTATCTTTAATGTTGGTGATTACGAACAGATGCCGGCGTCTCGCTTTAATGCCGAGCTATGCGAGCGTTTAAACAAAACCAACTACCTCTCTGCATGCTACTTGCTCGAGAACGTCATCCCCTTGATGAAAGGCCATGGCGGCACCATTGCACTCAACGCGAGCGCTTCTAGCTACCGTGGCTTACCGAATGGCGGTGCTTATAGCGCACCTAAAGCTGCGTTGGTAAATCTCGCAGAGTCGTTAAGACCTGAACTCGCTGAGATGGGTATCGATATTCGTGTCGTTAACCCAGGTTTCGTTAAAACTCGTTTAACCGATCGTAACGATTTTGAAATGCCCTTCTTATTAGAACCAGAAGAGGCCGCCAAAGAGATTCTTGATGGCTTACTGAATAGCAAACGTTTCGACATCAACTTTCCCCGCGCACTCACTTGGCCGTTACGTTTGCTTCGCATGCTGCCTGACCAGCTCTTTTTTGGCGTAATCAAGCGCAAGGTGTTACGTCATGAGTGAAGCGCTTAACAAATACAAAACGTTTTGTGAAAACGTCACTCGTGAAGGTATCGAGCAGTTCGATCAAATGTTCGAGGCTAACGCACTGTTTCGCGACCCGTTCAATCATGTGCGCGGCGTTAACGCGATCAAACACATCTTTACTCACATGATGGATAACTTTCCTCGCACGAAATTCACCATCATTGATCATGCCCAAAGTGATCACTATCACTATTTACGTTGGGACTTCCAACCAGATACCAATAAAGCATTGGTAATTGATGGCATGACCCAAATTCACCTTGGCGATACTCAGTTGATTGATGAGCACATCGACTACTGGGATAGCGCAAGTCGCTTATTCGCTGAGGTGAAACCAACTAAAGCGCCAACTCGTTGGCTTTTAAACCGTTTGTGCGCCGACAAATCTGCACAAATCCACTCCGAGCAACTCTCTCAATAACGTTTAGGATCGAGGTACAAAACTATGACAAACTCTGTACTTATGGATAACGTCTACCGCATTGGCGCCGTTTCGCGCCTCACTGGCATCCCTGCAGACACATTGCGTATATGGGAGCGTCGCTATCATTTAGTTGACCCACAGCGCACCGAGAAAGGTGGTCGCTTGTACAGCCAAGCGGATGTCAATCGACTCACTATGATCAAAGCCCTTGTGGATCAAGGCCACGCCATTAGCACCGTGGCAAATCTCGATACTCGCGAACTTAACGATCGCTTATCACGTGCTCGTCCTCACAACCTGCCTGAGATTGGTAGTGGTCGCCATGATGTGTGTATTGTTGGTCAGGCCATTACTGTTCGTGCCAACAACACCGCTCAAATGCCAGACGGCTTGGAGCTTGCGGGAACCTACACTGATCTTGATTCATTCATGGAAGACGACACTTGCTGTCAAACGCTGGTGATTGAATTCCCATTCTTAGATCGCACCATCGTTAAGAAGCTGCAAGATGAAACACTGCAAAAACGTTACGACAACATCATCGTCATTTATGCGTTTGCACCATCAATCATCTTGCGCCAGATGAAGCGCTTACAGATCACCACCGAGCGTGCGCCCGTTTCTATTGATCATATTTGGCAGATGTGTGCTGGCAACATGCCACATCAAGTCGACTGGTCACCTTCTGTATTCCAACCTGATACGGTTCTAACCGAACCCGCGCCAAAGCGTCAGTTCAGCTCGCAACAGTTGGCTAAGTTGTCGCAGATGACTTCGGCATTGAAGTGTGAGTGCCCACACCACCTATCATCCATCATTGAAACCTTGGTTGCTTTCGAGCAATACAGCACTGAATGTGAAAATGATTCGCCACAAGACGCGGCATTGCATAGCTATTTGCACATCATGACAGCGAAAGCCCGTTGGTTAATGGAAGTGGCGTTAGAAAAGCTGGCTGAAGTCGAGAATATCGACACCAATAAGTTGGTTTAATCCCAATCCTCTTGCGCAATCCACTGCGCAGCCTTCTCGGCAATCATCAGTGTGGGACTATTCGTATTCCCGCTGGTGATTGTCGGCATCACACTCGCATCAACTAATCGAAGCCCTTTGATCACCCCACCCTGACCATCACGCACACGAAGACGTGGGTCAGTTACCGCTTGCGGGTCATCTACACGCCCCATCCTCGCTGTACCAACAGGATGGAAAATCGTAGTGCCGATATCACCTGCAACACGCGCAAGCTCCTCATCCGTTTGATATTGCATGCCCGGCTTCAACTCTTCCGGCTGATAGGGTGAAAGCGCCGATTGCTCAACAATCTTTCGAGTAACGCGCAAGGAATCCGCAGCGACCTTACGGTCTTCATCCGTACTAAGGTAATTGGTCACAATTTTGGGCGATTGGCGATGATCTGGCTGATCAATATGCACATGCCCACGACTACTTGGGTTGAGATTACATACGCTAGCCGTAATCGCTGGATAAGGATGCAAAGGCTCGCCAAAGGCATCTAAGCTTAGCGGCTGCACATGGTATTCAATATTTGGCCACTGATAATCATCGCTACTGCGAGTAAACGCACCTAGCTGCGAGGGCGCCATACTCATCGGCCCACTGCGCTTGAAGGCATACTCCATCGCAATGGAGATTTTTCCTAGCCAACTATTTGCAATCGTATTTAGTGTTTTGACGTTGTTCACTTTATACACAGATCGAATCTGTAAGTGATCTTGCAAGCCCTCACCCACACCCGGCAGATCAGTAACTACCGGTATATCGAGTGCACGTAATCGGTCCGCTTGGCCAAGACCGGATAACTCAAGGATTTGCGGAGAACCCACTGCGCCCGCACTGAGAATCACCGAATCATTGGCTGTGAGCTGAATCTCACCTTGCGTCGTTTCAACAAGCAATCCGGAACAACGCAAAGCCCCATCACTTTTTTGCGTGATGAGCTTTTTCACTTGCGTGTTTGTCATCACCGTGAGGTTTGGACGCTTACCTTGTATCTCACGTAAGAAGGCTTTACTGGTATTCCATCGCCACCCTTTACGTTGATTCACTTCAAAAAATGAAACACCTTCGTTATTACCTGTATTGAAATCATCTACCTTGGGGATGCCGATTTGATGTGCTGCTTCAGCAAAGGCATCCAAAATATCCCAACGTAATCGCTGGCGTTCCCCCCGCCATTCACCACCCGCTTCATGTTGCTTAAACAACTGGGCATAACGACTGGAATCATCACGGAGAAAATCTGCCCCGGCCGCTTTACTTGCATGATGCGCTTTAACACCTGAATGGTGATCTTCATGTGCGGTGA
>VMDJ01000093.1 GCA_008080925.1 Gammaproteobacteria bacterium | reverse complement strand
AATGATGCGCGCATCAGGGCAGAAGCTTGCAAGCTTGCCGGTAACACGGTCATCAAAACGTGCACCAATAGCAATCAACACGTCAGTTTCGTGCATCGCCATATTGGCTTCGTAAGTACCGTGCATGCCGAGCATGCCAAGGAATTTTTCGTCAGTCGCAGGATATGCACCCAGACCCATCAAGGTGTTGGTTACAGGGAAGTTAGTGCGCTGAATTAACTCGCGAAGCTCATCAGATGCTTCACTCATGATCACACCACCACCGGTGTAAACCACAGGACGCTTCGCTTCCATCATCATGTCGACAGCTTTGCGAATCTGACCTAAGTGACCTTTCTCAGCCGGCGCGTAAGAACGCATATCAACAGCTTGAGAATAATCGTAAGAGATCTTGATGTTTGGATCAGTAATGTCTTTCGGGATATCGATAACCACAGGACCCGGACGGCCTGACATTGCGATATGGAACGCCTTCTTCATGGTCATTGCGAGATCCTTAAGGTCTTTAACCAAGAAGTTGTGCTTTACACACGGACGGGTAATACCAATGGTATCGACCTCTTGGAATGCATCCGAACCGATAACGGGTGTTGGCACCTGACCGGTAATCACGATCAGTGGAATAGAGTCCATGTAAGCGGTTGCGATACCGGTAACCGCATTGGTCGCACCAGGACCTGAGGTTACAAGCGCTACACCTGGCTTACCGGTCGCACGTGCATAGGCATCTGCTGCGTGAGTCGCTGCTTGCTCGTGGCGGACGAGAATGTGACGGACAGATTCCTGCTGGAAAATTGCATCGTAAATATGCAGCACAGCACCGCCTGGGTAACCCCAAACATACTCTACCCCTTCGTCTTTCAAAGACTGAACGACGATCTCAGCACCACTGAGTTCCACGTGTGACCTCCGGTTGGCGGGAATGTCCCGCTAAATCAGGAAAAAATGCCCGGTGAGACCGGGCAATTCGAAACATCGCAAAGTACTGATATTCGCCTGCGAGGTCAATAGTTAGCTGTATTAAAAACCTTAAGGCTTGAGAGAAAAAACGCTCTCAAATCATCGATTTGCGCAAATCAGTCGAGGAGCGAGGACGGCTTATCCTCTGGTGCTTGAATTTCGACCTTATCGATCTTCTCAAAACGACTGCTAATTTTGCTCGCCGAGGTGTGAATTTCACCGACATCTTTTTGCGCCTGATCGATGTGCTTGGACAGGTTATCCATTCGTTTCTGGAAGCGCGAAAAGTCTTCTGCCAAACGTCGCAGGTGCTCTTGGATGATATGCATCTGCTTACGCGTCGCGTCATCTTTGAGCACAGCTCGAGCCGTTGTCAGCACCGCCATCAAGGTCGTCGGCGACACCATCCAAACGCGAGCTCGCTGAGATTCGTCGACAAGATCCGGGAAACTGGCGTGAATTTCGGCGAAAATCGCCTCTGCGGGAATGAACATCACCGCACCATCAGCCGTCTCACCCGCGATCAGATACTTACTTGAGATGTCGTCGATGTGCTTTTTGATGTCTTTTTTGAACTGCGCCGCTGCCGCTGTGCGATCCACCTCAGCCGCATCGATATCCATCATCCGCTTGTAGCTCTCGAGCGGGAATTTGGCATCAATAGCCACATTACCCGTTGGCTCTGGCAGCTTAAGCAGACAGTCCACGCGCTTACCGTTAGACAAGGTTGCCTGCATCTCATAAGCATCTGCTGGCAGTACATTCGCGACCAAACCTGATAGCTGCACCTCACCAAAAGCACCACGCGAACGCTTGTCGTTAAGCACCTCTTGCAAACTGACCACATTACCCGACAGCTCGGTGATACGTTTTTGCGCCTCATCGATTCGCGTTAGATGCTCAAGCACCTTGGTGAAGGTCTCGGTGGTTTTCTCAAAACCCACACTTAAACGCTTTTCTACCTGACCACTGATCTCTTTAAGGCGCTCATCATTGGTTCGGGTGAGAGATTCGAGCTGTTTATTTTGCAGCTCTGAGGTTTGCTTCATCTCTTGGCGCATCTGCTCACTGAGCAAACCCAAGGTCTTTACCAGTTGCTGTTGCTGATTCTCGCGATTCTCAGTTAATGAGTTACTAATCGCCTGGCGCTGCCCTTCAAAACGTTCAAACATCGCCTCGCGCAACGCGCTGGCATCTTGCTGAGTTTGTTTTTCGATATTGCTGACCTTGTCTGACAAGATCGCTTGGAGCTGAGAGATCGCGTTATGGAGTGCGGTTTGTTGCTGCTCACGGGATTGCTCAATCTTCTTCGCAAGGGCATCTGGATCAGCATCACCATCCGATGAACGACGTAACCATGTCGCTAGGCCAGCACCGAGAATAACACCCAGTAAGCCTACGATCGCTGTGATCCAGATAGAGTCCATTAAGCGTTTACCTTGCTTTCCGCATTATTGCTTGGGGATGAACATGCGTAGAATACGCCAATTCTATAGATCTAACGTATCAGATAAAGCATGCGCGTTCACTTGCAGGCACTCGGTTGCCGACTCAATGAGGCCGAACTCGAAACGTGGTCACGAGATTTTCGTGAGCGCGGCATTTCGACCTGCAAGGACGTTGGCGACGCCGACATCATTGTGATCAATACCTGTGCGGTAACCTCTGAGTCGGTAAAAAAATCACGCAACTTAATTCGTCGCGCACAACGTAACAACCCCAATGCCAAACTGATCATGAGTGGTTGCTATGCCGCCCTATCAGCCGACCAAGCTGCCGATGAACTCGGTGTCGATCTGGTTGTCGGTAACCACGAGAAAGATCGACTGGTCGATATTGCCGCATCAGCACTCGAACTACCCACCATGCCGGTATCCGCTCAAGAGCCTGGCGAGGTTTCTTTATTAGAGCGCGGCCGTCAGCGTGCCTTCATTAAAGTGCAAGATGGTTGTCGTTATCGTTGTACCTACTGCATCGTAACCATCGCGCGTGGTGAAGAACGCAGTCGCCCTCTAGGTGAAATACTCGATGAGATCAACGCACTGCATGCCGATGGCATTAGCGAAGTGGTTCTAGCTGGTGTGCATCTTGGTGGCTATGGCAGTGATAACGGCTCATCACTTTACGAATTAGTCGAGACTGTACTGGCAAAAACCAGTATTCCACGGATTCGATTAGGTTCAGTTGAGCCATGGGACTTGCCCGAAAACTTTTGGGCGTTATTCAGTAACCCACGTTTGATGCCGCATCTTCATCTACCCATTCAATCTGGCGCAGATAGCGTACTGCGTCGAATGTCCCGTCGCTGTAAGACCGGTGAGTTCAGCTCGCTGATCGAACAAGCTCGCCAAGCGATTCCTGAATTCAATGTCACCACCGATGTGATTGTCGGCTTCCCTGGCGAAACAGAAGATGAGTGGCAAGAGACGCTCGCATTTGTTGAGCGATTGAAGTTTGGTCACATTCATATCTTTGCGTTCTCAGCGCGTGAAGGCACGAAGGCAGCAACCTTGCCTATGCCAATTCCACGTGAGACCAAACGGATTCGCAGTGAACAACTGCATGAACTTGCTGCGCAACATAAACGCGAAACCTTTGAGCGTTACCTTGGCGCCAAGTTTGACGTACTCTTCGAAGGTCAAAATGAAGATCAGCAATGGCGCGGTTACACACCTAACTTTTTGCGCGTTGCTGTTAGCTCAAACGAGGATCTTGGAAACACGATCCGAAGCGTTCGTATCAACGCCATCAACGATGATGGTGAACATCTGATTGCAGAGCTGATTTAAATATCCAGATCAACCCAGATCGGTGCGTGATCAGATGGCTTTTCCATACCACGCAAATCGTAAGCAACACCGGCATCTTTGACTTTGTCATTTAGCATGGCCGTTGCCAACAATACATCGATACGTAAGCCTCGCTTCGGATCGGCATCAAAGCCTTTGCTACGGTAATCGAACCAGCTAAATACGTTATCAACCGATGGATGCACCGTGCGGAAGGTGTCATGCAGACCCCAACCTTGCAGACGCTCAAACCACTCGCGTTCTTCTGGCAAGAAGCTGCACTTACCATCACGCAGCCAACGCTTCATGTTGCTATCACCGATACCAATGTCAGCATCTTGTGGCGCGATATTTACATCACCGATCACCATCAAAGCTTGATCAGCTGAATACTGTGATTCGAGTAACGCTTGTAGCTCTTCGTAAAAACGCTTTTTGTGAGGAAACTTAGTTTCATGGTCACGGCTTTCACCTTGCGGGAAGTAACCATTAATCACCGTGAGCTGCTCACCCTTTGGAGTTTTGTAAGTACCAGTAATTAATCGGCGTTGCGCGTCATCGTCATCGCTCGGCAAACCCAAGATTGCATCAACCGGCTCTTCTTTTGATAACAAAGCCACACCATAGTGCGACTTCTGCCCGTAAAAACGAACGTGGTAGCCCATCTCTTGAATCATCTCGAGCGGGAAATCAGGATCGTTTACCTTGGTTTCTTGCAGACCAATTACATCAGGGTCGTAGGTATCGCGAAGTGCTTCGAGTTGATGTGGACGCGCCCGCACGCCATTGATATTAAAAGACACTATGCGCATTACTTCTGCCCCGCTATCTCGAATGTTTCTTTGTAACCCATCTGCTCACCATGACGATATGCCTGGCCCCAGGCCATCACCTCGTGACCTTGAAGATCTGCCTCATCATCTAGCGATTGACCACAAGGCTGCTGATCGGCAAGCAGCTCAACCAAGCCTTTAACCATGCCATTGGCATAGCCTCGGTTGTACCAAAGCTGACCATCTTCATGATTCTCTTGATACGCCGCAGACTCTTCTCGCAAACGCGTGATTAGGTCACACAATTGGCTTATCAGTTCTTCTGGCAATGCAGTCATTGGAAATTCGGGTTACTCTTTTTTCATTAGAGTAACAGTCACACACCAACACGTCACCGGAAGATCCGTATGCTTTTGAAACAACTTGGCCTCGTTCGAATTGGTCTGCTCGTTTTGAGTATCTTGTGCTATCCCATGGCGTTCTTTGCGGACATGAAGCCTGAGGGCATTGGTATTTTCACCGCTTACATCACCCCATCTGTCACTGTGATGCTAATTTTTGTTCTCGCACTCGATGCGCTGATGAATCGCGTCTTTATGATTGAGCGCGAGCCCGAGATCACCGCTATGCACCGCACCCGCATGCGTGCTGATTTGCTCGTACTTGCTGGCCTGATTGGCTTTTGGTTCCCGTATTTCCGCTCAATCGGCGCTCTGTAAGTCACAGCCCCAAAAGCCCCGACGCTTGATAGAATTACGGTTTGTTGTAACTCACAAACCGATCTCTATTCATGCGTACCTCTCAATTCCCGCTGCAAACCCTGAAAGAAGTTCCTGCCGACGCGCAGATTCCTAGCCATCAGCTCATGATGCGTGCGGGCCTGATCCGCAAACTCGCGGCCGGTCTTTACACCTGGATGCCACTCGGCCTTCGCGTGCTGCGAAAAGTCGAAGCGATTGTGCGTGACGAGATGAACAAAGCTGGTGCGCTCGAAGTACTGATGCCTGCGGTTCAACCTGCTGAGTTATGGGAAGAGTCCGGTCGCTGGCAAAAATACGGCGCTGAACTTCTTCGCCTGCAAGATCGCCATGGTCGTGACTTCTGCTTTGGCCCAACTCACGAAGAGATCATTACGGATCTAGCACGCAATGAGCTCAGCAGTTACAAACAACTACCGATCAACTTTTATCAAATTCAAACTAAATTCCGTGATGAGCGTCGCCCACGTTTTGGCGTGATGCGCGCACGTGAGTTCTTGATGAAAGATGCGTACTCATTCCACGCGAATGCTGAATCACTGCAAGAAACCTACGATGCCATGCACGCAGCTTACTGCGCAGTCTTTGAGCGGTGTGGTTTGAACTATCGTCCAGTCGCTGCAGATACCGGCAGCATCGGCGGTAACGCCTCACACGAGTTCCACGTACTTGCCGATGCCGGCGAAGATGCCATCGCCTTCTCAACCGAAAGTGATTACGCCGCTAACGTTGAACTTGCTGAAGCACTCGCGCCTAAAGCGCAAGCCGATGCGGCTAGCGAAGAGATGCGCACCGTTGATACACCAAACGCAAAAACGATTGATGAGATTGTTGAGCAATTCAAACAACCGATTGAACGCACCGTAAAAACACTGATCGTTCGCGCAAATGAAGAGGCTGATGCCCAGCTTGTTGCCATCATCATGCGTGGTGATCACGAGCTAAATGAAATCAAAGCAGCTAAGCACCCACTATTGACTGACCCGATCCAAATGGCGACCGAAGAAGAAATTCGTGCTGCGATTGGTGCAGGCCCAGGCTCACTTGGCCCTGTTGGTTTAAACATGCCAGTCCTAGTCGATCGTGCTGCTGCCGTCGCTAACGACTTCTCAGCCGGTGCCAATAAAGATGGCAAGCACTTCTTCGGCCTTAACTGGGGTCGTGATGTTGAGCTTGGCGAGATCGTTGATCTACGCAACGTCATCGAAGGCGACCCAAGCCCATGTGGTAAAGGTAAGATCACTATCGCACGCGGTATCGAAGTGGGTCACATCTTCCAATTAGGCCAGACCTACAGCGAAAAGCTGAACTGCACTGTGTTAGATGAAAACGGTAAATCTATTGTTACCACCATGGGTTGTTATGGCATTGGTGTATCTCGCGTTGTAGGTGCTGCAATTGAGCAACACCATGATGACAACGGCATTGTTTGGCCAACCGCGATGGCGCCATTCCAAGTGACCTTAATCCCCATGAACATGAAGAAGTCTGAGCGGGTTCGTGAAGCTGCTGAAAAGCTCTACAACGAACTGAAACATGCCGGCATTGATGTGTTGTTTGATGATCGTGATGCCCGACCAGGTGTCATGTTTGCCGACTGCGAATTGATTGGTATTCCACATCGTGTAGTTATTGGTGATCGCAGCTTAGATAACGGTGAGGTTGAGTATCGCGCGCGTACCGCAGACGATAACGAGATGATGCCACTCGAAGGTTTCGTTGAAACACTGCGCAATAAGATCAATGCAGAACTAACATCTGCTTGATTTAGCAGCCATTTGACACCGCGAGCATCAACAGTGACACTCGCACCCAATTCAATATAAACAGTGATGTAACAGCATGGAAAAACAAACTCAGAACAGCTACACCCGTGAAGAACTACTGGATTGTGGTCACGGCAAACTTTTTGGTGAAGGTAACGCACAGCTACCTGTACCTAACATGCTGATGATGGATCGCATCAACTTGATCACTGACGAAGGCGGCTTGCACGGCAAAGGTCAGATCAAAGCTGAGCTCGACATTACTCCAGACCTCTGGTTCTTCGATTGCCACTTCCCTGGCGATCCAGTGATGCCAGGCTGTTTGGGCTTGGACGCTATGTGGCAGTGTGTTGGCTTCTACCTCGCCTGGTTAGGTAATCCAGGTCACGGACGTGCCCTTGGAGTTGGTGAGGTTAAATTCACCGGTCAGGTACTCCCCACTGCGAAAAAAGTAACCTACTATTTAGATATCAAGCGTGTAATCGCTCGCAAACTCGTATTAGGTATCGCAGATGGACGTATGGAAGTGGATGGTCGTGAAATTTACACCGCGCAAGACTTGCGCGTGGGCTTGTTCACCGACACCGGCGGCTTCTAAGCACCCCTTTCTCACAGGGCTAGTTTTACTAGCCCTGCTCTCCTCTTCAGCATTCGCTGAATCTCTCAAAGACGTACTCGAGCTCAACGAAGCACCCCCAGGGGTTGTCTTCGAAATCGTCGAAGCCGGCGGTGATAGCTGGTACGCCACTAAACCCATGCTGCTAAAAGCGATCGACAAGCTACACGCTAAATTTGCGGGTCTCGATATCGTTGTGGTGTCACATGGTAGCGAGCAGTTCGCACTCACCAAAAAGAATCAAATCAAGTACAAAAGCTTGCACGACACCGTGAAAGATCTTGGCGAAAAGAACATCCACGTACATGTTTGCGGTGTGCATGCCAGTTGGCGCAGCATGACAGCCGAAGACTTCCCTGATTATGTCGATGTCGCGCCGTCAGGCCCTGCACAAATCAATCAGTACCGTGCTTTGGGGTATGTGGTGATTGATGATTTTGCGGATTAATGTTCCTTTATAAACGAAGCCATTATCCCAACAACTTTGTCTTCAACGCCTAAGTAACCATGGTGTGATTTTCCACCACACACCTTTTTAGGCTTTCCTTTTTTACCGCCAGTAACAATCTTCACTTCCACCAATGGTGCGTTAGAAAGTTTTTTTGCAATCCTTGGGATGCCACTTGCTTGTGTTTTGTCACAACCGTCTTTCTCATGATGCACAAATAAAGTTGGCACTGTGATTTCTTCCAAATCATATTCAGCCAACCCCCACCCCAATGGATTAGATTCAACAATACTCGATGTCAAAACAATGCCGTGTATTTGATCACTATTACGAACAGCAAAATTTGTTACCGATTCAGTTCCCCTACTGGTCCCGACAAGCCATATGGGTAGACTATTTTCTTCCTTAATTTTCTTTATCAAATCCCTAATATCTGAAGCATGCTCAGTAGATCGGCGAAAACCTGATTGGAACATCCCTCCTAATTTTCCTGACTGTTGTTTATCTGAAGGCGCATCCACAGAAATTACATTAAAACCTTGAGCAGCCATTTGGCCTCTGGTCCGAATCAAAAAGTTTCCATTCAACCCCTTTGGCCCATCTTCTGAGGCTTTAATTCGCCCATGACCTCCCGGAAACAAAATAACATTCGCGAGCACATCACCCTGTCCTTCAAGGAACAGATATTTAAGTGATTCACCTCGAGTCGTTTGTATTTCGTGCAATGACTCATATGAATGAGCACCTATGGAATACAAAAAAGCGCTCACTAAAAACAATAACTTTTTCATGCTGCCACCTAGGACAAAATAACTGGATTTAGTATCTGCTCAATTTCCATATTTGCGTTATCAAAGTTTTTTTCAAGACATAAAAAAGCCGGCCCGAGGGCCGGCAATATCCATCTGCTTTAGGACAATTAAACAGTCAGATCATCCGCTAGAGAATCTCTGATGTTTTGGGGAATTGGTTCCATGGCGTAGTCATAGTTAGGGTGATCGATACCCATGCTAATCGACGCGCCATCTTTAACAGCTGCCACCATTTCTGGCGTAAGCTCAATACGCATGAAGTGAACGGATGAGGTTTTTGTCTCATCTTCACGCTCTAGATCTTCATCTGAGATGGGTGTCACACGCGCGAAGTCAGCTACCTGAATCCACACATGACGCTCGATACCAATCAAGTTAGCCAGTGCCACTTTGCGCTCTTCTGGGTCTGGGAACTCAACCATGAAGGTTGCCTTCCAGTTATGACCATCTGGAATCAGCGGGTTGTAGGCATCTATCTCTTCTTGAATACCTGCGGCCTCAAAAATCTTTTCGATACGCAGCATCTCTTGAATCTGATACTGCATGGTCAAACGATCTTCAAAATACAAGTTCACGTTTGGACCAATTTGAAGGCGACGATTCTTTTTATGGGCCATCACCTGAGCGCGATATTCTGGTCGCATCTCAGCGTACTTTTCTAACGTGTATAAATCTTCTCTTGCTAGTTTTTCCATCGTTAACTCCAGTTATCTCGCTTAAATACCGTAAGCAATTCGGGCTAAGGTGATTGGGTGTTTTGGCTCACTGCCATCGCCTAGTCCGTTAGCAATTTGGTGACCCGCCATCGCACAGTCACTTGAGTAATAGTTTGGCTCTGCCTTCTTTACTCGATTCACGACAGGGCGCGCGATCTTCATTGAATTCTCATGGAACTCCTTTTTCACCGCATAGGTACCATCGTGGCCTGAGCAGCGCTCTATCATGTCGACCTTCGTATTTGGAATCAGTTCCAAGAACTCACGGGTCTTAGGTCCAATACGCTGCACACGCTGGTGACAGGCTGCGTGATACGCGACTACACCCACTTCACCATTGAAGTCCGTGTTGAGCTTGCCGTGCTTATGACGAAGCATCAGGTACTCAAATGGGTCGTACATCGCATCGCGAACCTTTGCCACATCTGGATCGTTCGGGAACATCAATGGCAATTCTTGTTTAAACATCAATACGCAAGAGGGTACTGGCGCCATGATGTCCCAACCTTCATCAACCAACTTAGCCAATGCCGGAATATTCACCTCTTTTGCTGCTGCGACTGACTCGAGATCACCGAGCTCAAGCTTTGGCATGCCACAGCACTTTTCTTTATCTGCCAAGGTGACAGGAATGTTGTTGTGACGCAGGACTGCAACTAAGTCTTCACCGGATTGAGGATCGTTTTTGTTGCCATAACAGGTAGCAAACAGAGCGACCTTACCCGTAGTAGGACCTGCTGGCTCAGCGCCTGCACCATCATCAGCGGCAATGCGCTTACGCAATGGCTTGCTGTGGAACTTTGGCAAGGTGGCGTTTTTATGCACACCAAAGGTGCTTTCTAAAACACTGCGGAAGGCGCCATTGTTGTTCATGGTGTTAACCACACCAGCAACGACAGGGATGCCCGCGAACTTACCTAAGGTGTCAGTGCTCGAAAGTGTCTTGTCGCGGAAACTCGCGCCTTCTTTCTTAAACTTGACCGCTTTGGCTTGCAGCATCAAATGCGGGAAGTCGAGATCCCACTCATGTGGTGGCACGTAAGGACACTTGGTTAGGAAACACAGGTCACACAAGTAACACTGATCGACAACCTTCCAGTAATCGGCCTTCTTAACGCCATCGACTTCCATGGTGTCTGACTCGTCTACCAAGTCAAACAATGTTGGGAAAGATTCACATAAGCTCACGCAACGGCGACAACCGTGGCAAATATCAAACACACGCTCAAGCTCATCGAAGAGTTTGTCTTCGTTGTAAAACTCAGGATTAGTCCAATCCAAGTTGTGTCTTGTTGGTGCTTCTAAACTACCTTCGCGTGACATAGTCATCTTCCTAAAATTTGGGAGATGGAGAGGCCATACGACCTCTCCAGAACGAACAATTAGCCGTCCAAGTTATCCAGAGCTTTCTGGAAACGGTTCGCGTGAGAACGCTCAGCTTTCGCTAGTGTCTCGAACCAATCTGCGATCTCGTCGAAACCTTCGTCGCGAGCATCTTTCGCCATACCTGGGTACATGTCGGTGTACTCGTGAGTCTCACCGGCAATTGCCGCTTTCAAGTTGTCAGCGGTGCCACCCATTGGCAAACCAGTTGCTGGATCGCCGGTTTCTTCCAAGTACTCAAGGTGACCGTGTGCGTGACCGGTTTCACCTTCTGCAGTTGAACGGAAAACCGCTGCTACATCGTTGTAGCCTTCAACGTCTGCTTTTGCTGCGAAGTACAAGTAACGACGGTTAGCTTGTGACTCACCTGCAAATGCGTCTTTTAAGTGTTGTTCAGTTTTTGAACCTTTTAGAGACATAGTTTCCTCCAGAGTTGTTATTGATCAGCACCCTGCTGACCGCTAGCGAATTAACTATAGGGGCCAGTATCGGCCTAGTGAAATGATTTGTAGCTATGCCTGTAATAGACAGAGACTATCGATAAGAATGAAATGATTGTGTCATAAACTAAGCTTGTTCAGAGAATCTCAACACAGCTTATAGAACAGGCAGTTACGGCTTTTTTGAGCGTCTCAATGGCATCTGGACGAGGGAAACTCTTACGCCATGCTATCGCGACAGTACGACTTGGCGCATGACCCGCGAAACGTTTGACTGAGACAAGACGTTGGGAGAAGCGATCCGCCCCTGCTGCTGAGCACGGTAAAACCGTCACACCCAAGCCACCCGCAACCATGTAGCGAATCGTCTCAAGCGAACTACCTTCAAGAGATTGCGCTGCTTTTCCATCGCTTCGGCGTTGCACGCAGTCTGGACAGACTTCGAGCACTTGATCTCGGAAACAATGCCCCTTGCCAAGCATCAAGACATCTTCTTTAGCCATCGCATCCATTTCGACTTCATCCATTTGATTTAAGGGATGTGAGCTTGGAATCAGCAGCACAAAAGGCTCTTCATACAGCGGGATAGTTTCGATACCTGGCTCATCAAACGGCAATGCGATAACAATTGCATCGAGATCACCTTGTTTGAGCTTTTCAGTCAGTACCGAAGTGTAGTTTTCTTCAATCACCAATGGCATGTTGGGTGCGATCTCAGTCAGCTCTGGAATCAGGTCAGGCAAAAGATACGGACCGATGGTGTAAATAGCCCCGAGGCGTAACGGCATTGATAACTGATCACGCCCCTGTTCAGAGATGATTTTAATATTGCCGACTTCTTCAAGGATTTGTTGCGCTTGAGTCACAATCTGCTCGCCAATCGCAGTGACGCTAACATCACCTTTACGACGTTCGAATAACGATACGCCTAATTCATCTTCAAGCTTCTTTACTGCAACACTCAACGTGGGCTGACTGACAAAGCACGCATCAGCAGCGCGTCCAAAATGACGCTCTCTTGCTACTGCCACTATGTATCTCAACTCACTTAAGGTCATCGCTAATCTCGCTTGCGAAACTTGGTAGAGGCGATAAGCTGCTCCACTGTTCTAACGTTATCACAATGCCAAAGATGTCTGACAAGACTGCGATAGTTTTAAAATTCCTCGACAAGACGCCACAGATCAATAGCACATTGCAGCCTGATCAATTGCCTGCTGGATCTTCCTGCTTGTTACATATGACTGACACGCACTTTGGCGCGATCCCAGAGGATTATTTTGTGCCCGTGGACATGGACGCGAGCTTTATCGATACGCTCGCCCTGTTCAAACGCATGGACTGGAAAGCGGATGCTTGCTTGGCCACCGGCGATCTTGTGCATGAGGGTGTTGCTGAGATGTATCAGGTCCTCGCAGGGCATTTTGACGGACTCGGCATACCGACCTTCGGACTACCCGGTAATCATGATGAAAACGACGCGATGCAAGCAGGCTTTCGGAGTGATTTCTGTAGCACACCAAAGATCGTCGATTTACCGCATTGGCGATTGGTACTGATTGACTCAACCATTCCACGACAATCTGGTGGACACATTAGTGATGATCAATTTGATCTGATTCACACTGCTATTGAAGCCACCGAAAAGCACGTCTTGATTGCCCTGCATCACAACCCGATCTCTACGAAAAGTGCATGGCTTGATCGCATGACCATTGATAACGGTGAGCACCTAATGGAGCTTGCGCGACAATCAGATAAGGTGAAAGCGGTTGTCTGGGGACATGTGCATCAAGAGTTTGATGCCAGTTATGAAGGGGTACGTTTATTAGCAACGCCATCCACTTGCATGCAGTTCACCCCGAAAGCGACACGCTTTGATGTTGATGAAGTACCACCCGGCTTTCGATTGCTCGCTTTGCTGCCAAACGGCGAGATAGAGACTCAAGTAGTGAGAGCAACCTTTGAGAACCCAAACGCAATCGCTGAGTTATTCGAAAATCAGTAAGAGATTATTGCTGCTTGCCCTGCGCGCAAACCCTCAGCCGCTTTCACACGCACAACTATCGGGTATGTGCCCGCTTGATCAGCTTCAACTGAAACGCTGACTGACTCAACCGATAAGCTTTTACCACCAGCAGTGACTGAAACTGACTGACCAATCTTAGCCGTATCATCAGCTGTAATATTCGCTAATACGATCATTGAGCCGGTATTGACAACGCCAACCTGAGCATTCACTGCCAGTGCATTGTTTACGTACTCGCCAACACCTGTCTCAACCCACGAAACAATGCCATCAAACGGTGCTTTAATCATCGCTTGCTCAAGCGCCATTTGCGCTTCAGTGCTAGCCGCTTGAACCTGAGCATATTCCACATCAGCGCGGCGTACTGCAATCTCGGCAATCACGCGCTCATGCTCAGAAAGAGCTGTGCGGTCGTACATTTCTTTTGCTCGATCATATTCACGCTTTGCCTCGTCATAGTTCAATGATGCTGCATCGAGATTTAGCGTAGCTGCTTTAGCGGCAGCGCGATAAGCACGATCATCTAACTTAACCAAGGTGTCGCCTTTTTTAACCTTGTCGCCGAGCTTTACCATTACCTCAGACACAATACCGGCACTACCGAAAGCAAGATCCGCTGACTGTTCATAGGCGAGACGACCTTCAAGATCAGCTGCCATCAAAGATGATGTTGCGAGTGCTAATGCAGCACCGACTGAAAGTGATTTCATCATTGGGCCTCCCCCAGACGACCAACCATGGCTTTAATTTTGGCTTCGTTCATTGCCCAATCGAACAAGACACGTGCAATATCTAAACGAACCTCAGAGGTTTTTGTCATCGCATCACCGAGATCCGCTTTTAATTCCAATTCGTACAAGGCGCGACTGCGATCAAGATACACATCGCGATAGGTTTCCTTGGCTTTTTGTTCTTGTAGCTGAGCACGCAAGTCACTACGGGCCAACCAGAGCTTGAGCGCTTGCTCACGCAACTCATACTCTTTTAAACGTAATGCCGCTTCAGCTGAGGTCACTTTTGCTTCTGCAGAAGCAACTGCAGCATCAGTACGACCACCGCGTGACAATGGCACCTCAAAAAGCAGACCTGCAGCAAACGGATGGGTTGAACCTGTCGTGCGGTTCATCACTAACGAGTCCAGCTCGCCCACTACTCGTGGACCATCACTTTGTTTCGCAGCTTTCACGGCCAACTTTGCGGCATCACGCTGCTGGCGTAATCGCTTTAACTGCAGGTTATTTTTGAGCACATCATTCCAGTAGGCATCAAAATCCTCTGGGTCTTCTTTAGGCAATTCAACCGAAGGGCGAGCAACAGTCGATACAAGGTCACCTGGACGCCCCATAGCAATCGCGAGCTGCGCACGTGACAAACGTTGGCGAGATTCGCTTTCAAAACGACGGCGGCGGACCTCTTGTGAGATAGCTTCTAAAGCGAGCATATCCACATCATTTACTTGACCCATTTCGTTCCGCTGCTTGGCACGATCCGCTTGAATATAAGCAATGGCCATCCACTCATTATCACGCGCAAATGCCAAGTCAGATAAAACCACATCATAAAAAGCACGCATCACTGCTAACTGCGCAAGCTGCTTTTGACGCTGTGTTTCAAACGCTTGAGCTTCTGCAGATTGTTGCGAAGAAGCCAGCTCAGTCTCAGATTGACCGAAGTCATACAACTCTTTGCGCACTGTGATACTGGCACTGCTGTCATTGTGTGATGGGTCTGTAGACTTATAAGAAGGGTCGATCCAGCGCGCACGCGCACGAAAATCGATCGTCGCATCATCTGATGCTTCAATACCGGATAGCTGTGCTTGCGCCAATGATTCATTGGCCATCTGTGCTTGTTGCGCAGGCGTGAGAGCTGAAAGCGTCAGTGCCGCCTCTAGTGACAACGGCTCTGGTAAAGGCTCTAACTCGGCCGCATAAGAAAACGAGCAGGTTAAAAGACTCGCAGCAAGAAGAGAACGCACTAACTTCACTTGAGGTTGGCTCGCTTGTAACGCGCAAAGGCTTCTTTCTCGTACGCTTTATCTAAGACATACTTACCAAGCAAATTAAATTCTTCTTTGTTTTTGGTTGCACCGGTAAAACGCGAACGAGGAATGTAATTACCTTCCAAATCAAAGAACGCAAAAACCGGTGTTGCTCGGACACGATATTCTTTGAAAGCAAAGTCCTTCATGGTTGTGCTTTCACCTTTAAAGTTAACTAACTCAACATCGCCTTCGATATCGACTTCGAATAGTTGGAAGTTCTTTTTGTAGTAATCCTGCACTTCAGGCTGATTAAGCACCATCGTTTTCATACGATGACAGAAAGGACACTCCGTCATCGTGAACATTATCATGATGCCTTTTTTGCCCTTTTGTTTGGCAATTTCTAGCTCTTCTTTCATATCCCAAAAGCTTTCATCAAAGAAAAACTTGTGTGGGTCACGCGGTAGATCTGCGGCTAAAACAGCATTACTACTAATAAGTAAAAGAGTTACTAAAAAACGGCTGAAAAATTTCATCCAATCGCTCCATCGCGATACATTATTTCGATGCGTTAATCATTGAGCCTGAGCGGCAATGAAGTCAAGCACCATGTCCGCTGTCAGCGAGCCAACATGACGTACCTCAACCTCGCCTTTTGGATTCACCAAAAAGCTCGAAGGCAATCCAGGAATTTCGCCCACCAGCTCATGCGGCATCGGATTTAAACCGACCGGCAGAATCGGATAGGAAAGAAACAGGTCATCGGTAAATTTGCGCAAGCGCTCTGGGGTAGAATCCTCAAAATTCACTCCGAGCACCACAATCTTATCGCTGTGCTGCGAATGCAGAATCTCTAGCTCTGGCAACTCTTCCATACAGGGCGGACACCAGGTAGCCCAGTAATTCACCAACACCCAGCGACCTTGGTAATCAGACAACTTGTGCGTTTTACCATCCAAGTCCACCCAGCTCGCCTTCGTCTCGGCCATCACCGGCGTGATCATTAAACAAAAAAGCAGTAATGCTCGAATCATTTCGTAACCTCTCTAAGGAATGCGATGAATATAGTGATGAGCGCTGCTCAGTACTAGCCATTACGACCTGAAAATGACCCTGCCACGATGAATGAATTGCACCCCGCCGTCATAGGGCAGGCTTTGGTAAACTCAGCGCTGTAATAGGGAGAAATCTATGTCGGTTAAAATTTTTCACAACCCGCGCTGCAGCAAGTCACGCCAAACGCTTGCGCTGTTAGAAGAGCAAGGCGTTAACGCTGATGTTGTTGAATACCTCAAAACACCTCCGACCAAGTCTGAATTGAAAGACGTCCTTGGCATGTTAGGTCTTTCGCCACGTCAGCTGATGCGAAAGGGTGAAGCGGAATACACCGAGACTGGCGCCGATGATGAATCGCTCTCTGATGACGCCTTGATCGACATCATGGTTGCGACACCGAAACTCATAGAACGCCCTATCGTTATCACCAACGGCAAAGCAGCCATTGGTCGTCCACCTGAGCAAGTCTTGGAGATTCTCTAATGAGTCATATTCTTGTGTTGTATTACAGCCGCCACGGCGGCACTGCCAACATGGCAAAATATGTCGCGCGCGGCATTGAGTCGACCGGTAATGAAGCGATGCTACGTACCGTTCCTGAAGTCTCGCCTAAGTGTGAAGCAACCGAACCGGGCGTACCGACTGATGGCTCGCCTTATGTGACTTTAGAAGAGCTCGAAACCTGCGATGGTCTGGCACTGGGCAGTGCAACCTACTTTGGCAATATGGCATCACCACTTAAATATTTTATCGATCAGACCTCTGGTCTGTGGATGAGCGGTGCCCTGATTGGCAAACCGGCAGGTGTTTTCACTGCATCGGCCAGTATGCATGGCGGCCAAGAAACCACCCTTACCTCGATGATGTTGCCATTACTTCATCACGGCATGGTGATCACTGGCGTGCCTTATAACGAGCCCGCATTGCTAGAAACTACCACAGGCGGCACGCCTTACGGACCTAGCCATGTCTCTGGTGCTGACAACAGCGTAACGCTCACGGCGAACGAACAATCGATCGCACAAGCGCTGGGCAAACAAATTGGCGAGCTAGCCAACAAGCTTAGAGGTTAAGTTGAAAGTCACTTTGACACGCTGGCTATCACTTTGCAGTTACCTAGGTATGATTGCATTTGGTATGGCATGGGCCATTAGCTTAGGTGAATTCAAACCAAACCAAGTGTCCTTCATGTTGGTCGTGATGGTGTTGCCATTGCTCTTTCCATTGCGCGGCATTTTGCATGGTCGCGATAAAGCGATTGTATGGGGCACCTTGATCAGCCTTCTCTATATCGTGCATGGCGGTATGGGCTGGTGGTCCGAGTCGCATCTCTGGGTTTGGGGCATGCTCGAAACCCTTCTTGCGGTCACCTATCTATTCACCGCAAGCTTCTTCATTCGTTGGCGCGCGGACAATCGCCAAAACAATGGCTGATCAACTACCGCTCGGTTTAAGCCTGGGCAAATCAACGCAACTGGGTAGTTATCTGTTTGATGCCAACCCAAGCTTAGCGGCTATGTTATCTGCGCAGCGCGATGGCAGTGGTGAATGGCAGTTATTTGTCAGTGGCGATCAAGCGAGCGGGAAGACACATCTCTTACTCGCCCAAACGCGCGAGGCAGAAGCTCAAGGTCTTCGTGCAGCCTATCTTCCTTTAGCTCAACACCATGAGCTTGATCCTCAAATGCTTGAGGGCATGGAGCAATTAGACTTTATTGCCATTGATGATATCGATGCCATCGCAGGCAACGCTGCCTGGGAAGAAGCCCTCTTCCACCTCTACAACCGTATGAAAGATCGCAAAGCAAAGCTTTTAGTCAGCGCTAAAGATGCGGCAAAGAATACCCAAATCAAACTTCCGGATCTGCGTTCGCGTTTAAGTTGGGGGGTGAATGTCGATTTAAAGCCACTAAATGATCAGCAGCGTCTAATTGTTCTCACTAAAAAAGCGCAAGAGCGTGGACTCACACTCAGTGAAGATGTTGGCAATTACATCATCACGCATTTTTCACGCGATCTACATGCACTCGTGAAATTGCTTGATCAGCTTGACCATGACTCATTGGCAGAACAACGCCAACTCACCATTCCGTTTGTGAAACCAAGACTCAGTCTTTAGCCCCTGTATAAGCCTTGCTTTGCTGATAAACCGACAAAGCATGACGCATCAACACCACAGCAACCGCAGCGACGGGTAGCGCGACAAGCACACCAAAGAAACCATAGAGCTGACCACCGGCCATCACCGCAAAGATCACAGCGACTGGATGTAAACCGATACGCTCGCCCACTAAACGCGGCGTTAAAACCAAACCTTCAATAAGCTGACCGATAATAAACACTGCCATCACCGCAGGCAGCACGTCAATTTGTTGAAACTGAAGCCAAGCAGCCAGTGATGCGACTGTAATGCCTACGATCAAACCAAGGTATGGCACAAAGCTCACTACGCCAGCCAACATGCCAATCAATAGGGCGAACTTAATATCCAACATCCAAAGACCGGTGGTATAGATCACACCCAGTGCAAACATCACCACTAACTGACCACGCAAGAAGGCACCCAAAACCTCATCGGATTCTTTTGCCAATCGGCTGATGGTTTTTTCCGAATCACGTGGTAACAAAGCGTGCACTTGCTCCACTAAACGATCCCAGTCACGCAACAAATAAAACGTTAGCACCGGGATTAACAACAGATTGGTTAGCAATGCGATAAACCACAGGGTCGAGCTAGAGATCGATTGCCAGATAACACCGAAAACACCGCCCGCTGTTTGCCAGTGTGCTGCCAATGAGTCCTTGAATGAATCTTCTTGTAGTGACTCTAGCGACATAGATTGGCCAAGATACTCTTCAATCAGCAACTTCATCCGTTCTGCATACTCAGGCAACACCGCAAGCAATTGCTTAATTTGCAACTCAAGCTGAGGGCCTACACCCATCACAGCGGCAACCAATAAACCGACAATCACCACAAAGACAATGACCACTGCCAAGGTACGCGGCAATTTGATCGCCTCTAAACGATCCACAAGAGGATCACCAAGATAGGCCAGTAATAGTGCCACAGCAAACGGCATCAAGATGGGTGATAACACGTACAAGCCAGCACCTATTGCTAGCACCCAAAGCCAGGTCATTAGTTGTTTGTTAAACATGCTTGTCCCTTTTCACCACACGTCGCCCCCATGTATTGGCATACCCAAATCCACTCAAGACAACGGTAATTGCTACTGCCCAGCTTAAGAGATCAATAACCACTGGAGAAATTTTAAGTAGTCCTAAACTCAACACACCTACGGTAGCTAAAATAATCTGCAATACAGTGTTTAACTTACTCATTAAGCTTGGCTCGGCGTTGAACTTCTCGATCTTGAGGTTGTAGATCACTCCACCACCCACAATTAAAAGATCACGCAAAATAATCAAAGCTACCAACCAGAGTGGAAACACCGCCAAGAGCCACAACACAACAAAGGTGCTCACCAATAGCAATTTATCAGCGATGGCATCTAGCACACCGCCAAAGCGTGACTCCCAGCCAAAACGCTTCGCGAGATAGCCATCAACGCCATCAGATATACCGGCAATAACAAACAACACGACGGCTAGGTCATAGCGATGGTTAAGTAGCGCCCAGACAATCGGAGCCACTAATAAAATACGCAAAAAGCTGATGATATTAGGCAGATGATGCATTACTGAGCAGCAATACCCTTAGTAATTAATTCAGGTTGCAAGACTAGATCCACCCCTTGCTGAGCTTGCACTGCAGTCATGGGGGTTACGCCAAATTCAGCCTGACGCGTTAGCAACTTTTCCAGCTCTTGACGACCACCGCGCACCTTCACACTCACCTGCATACCCGTGCCATCGAGCACGTGTAATTGCAGATCCGTCAGCGTTGGGTCATTGCGCAATCGCGACATCACCTTTGAATAAAGCTGCACCGAGTCGACCGGATCGATCCACATCGACACTTTAATCGGCTCATCGCTGACCACCTCTTGCGCAGCTAAATCCGATAACCGATCTTGCAGCTCATTCAAACCATCCATCAAAGCTGCTTGCGCAGCAGGTGCTTGGGTTTCAAATTGAATCAACTGATCACCGCGATAAACATTCCAACGCGCCAGCCATTCTGCTTGCACAGTGGGTGATAGTTTTAATGTCGTGATCACATCATGCGGGTATCGCTCAGAGGCTTTATCAATCGCAGGACGATAATCCGACCACAGATCCGCCGCAGTGAGGGTCGATTGATCGGTGAGATCCATCAAAGGAATCTGCAACGGCATCGAACGACGCTGTGCGAGCGCTTCGAGCTCTGCGCTGATCTCCACTGATTCTTGAAGATTCACCAGCTGACGCGCGCCGTTATTTTCAAGCGTGGTCCAAAGCAGAACCTGCGGACGAATTCCCGTCCAAACCGGCAAGCCATGACTGCGCATCAAGCGTTCTGTCGCTTCTCGATCAAACACGGTTTGTAGAAAAAAGCGTTTACCCGCCTGCTCGTCGATCAAATCTTCTGCCGCTACCTCTTCGTGACGGTAGCTGTACTGCTGCAAGAGATCAGCCGCCTGCGGCAAAATCACTAACGCCTCATCGCGTTCAACTATTTTTTGATTACCAGAAACCTGGATCAAAACCTTTTTTAGGGCACTGGCCAGCGCTTTCGCCCGAGCTTGGTCGCCATCATCCGGCACCTGGATTTCCGCTTTGTAGAGCTCAGCGACATCCACTGCTAGCGCCATTGGGGCCAGCAAAACACAAATAATCAATGCACAAAGTCGAAGCCATTTCATAGGATAGAGTGTAACAGCTCGCCCTCAACCGAGGGCAAAACGACGCATGCGAAATGATGCCTAAAAAGGTAAAATTCACAGCCTAGCTAAACCCTTCTCTGGAGCCCGCCTTGAGCGATTCACCCTCTACCCCAAAAACTGGTCTGAGTTATGCCGCTGCCGGTGTCGATATCGACGCAGGTGAAGCCTTAGTCGAACGTATTAAGCCGGTCGTCAAAAACACTTTCCGCCCTGGCGTTCTTTCTGGCCTTGGTGGCTTTGGTGCGTTGTTTGAATTACCTGAGGGTTACAAAAAACCTGTCTTGGTCTCTGGCACCGATGGTGTTGGTACCAAACTTAAGCTTGCGCTGCAGATGAAGAAGCACGACACCATCGGCATTGATTTGGTTGCCATGTGTGTGAACGACATCATCGTGACTGGCGCAGAGCCATTGTTCTTCTTGGACTACTATGCAACCGGTCACTTAGATGTTGATACCGCTACCGATGTCGTTACCGGCATTGCCGAAGGTTGCTCACGCTCAGGCTGCGCATTAACCGGCGGCGAAACCGCTGAGATGCCTGGCATGTATGACGCAGAAGATTATGACCTCGCAGGCTTTGCCGTCGGCATTGTCGAAAAAGATCAGATCTTGAACCCAGATGAAGTCAAAGTGGGCGACGTATTATTAGGTCTCGCATCATCAGGACCACACTCCAATGGCTATTCTTTGGTGCGCAAGGTGATTGAAGTGAGCGGTGAATCATTAGACACACCGTTTGATGGCAGAACACTCGGTGAAGCACTGCTTGAACCTACTCATCTCTATGTGAAGCCATTGCTTGAGCTACTTAAGCACGTGCGCGTTCACGCACTGGCTCACATCACCGGTGGTGGCTTAACCGAAAACCTACCTCGTGTACTTCCAGCAAAGAGTAAGGCCGTTATCGAACGTAACGCGTGGGCATTACCTCCGGTCTTTGAATGGCTCCAGTCTCGCGGCAACATTGCTGAGAGTGAAATGCTACGCACCTTCAACTGCGGTGTTGGCATGGTGGCTTGCGTATCGCCAGATGATGTTGCAGAAACTAAACGCATCCTCGAAGAACAAGGCGAGACCGTGTTCGAACTGGGACGCATTGAAGCATCGGATAAAGACGAAGCCTTCGTCGAATACGTTTAATCGATGGGCCACACCGCCTCACTGGTCGTATTGATCTCAGGTAGCGGTAGCAACCTTCAAGCGATTATTGATCAATGTGCTGATAAGCGCATTAACGCGTCAATCTGTCGCGTAATCAGTAACAAAGCGGATGTAAAAGGCTTGGCGCGTGCCGAAGCTGCAGGTATTACCACAGACGTTATCGATCATACCCAATATGCGGATAGGGATACCTTTGATGCCGCATTGATTGAGGTGATTGATCAATGCAAACCCGACCTTGTCGTGCTCGCAGGTTTTATGCGCATTCTGACTGAAGGGTTCGTCACACATTTCAAAGGGCGATTAATCAATATCCACCCTTCTCTTCTACCCAAGTATCAAGGGTTGAATACACATCAACGCGCTATCGATGCCGGTGACAGTGAAGCTGGTGCCAGTGTGCATTTTGTGACCGAAGAGCTTGATGGTGGCCCCGTGATTGCTCAAGCAAAAGTCCTAGTTGAAGCAAACGATACTGCAGAGACATTAGCGAAGCGTGTGCTTACCGTTGAACATGGCATATTTCCTGCCGTGATTGGTTGGTTTGCCGATAGGCGCTTACAGCTAGATAACAACCAGGTGCTATTTGATCAACAAACACTCTCAAGCCCTATTCAGTGGCCACTCGCTAATTAATTATGGAACAACTTACCGCCTCTGCTGATCAACTCGAACAATTAGCTGAGGTACTTCGTGAGTATCTACGCGATAAAGATGCACATCGCGAAAATACGCTGAACTATCTCTACAGCCAGCCAGAACTCATTGCAGCAGCAAGCTTAATCGCCCCTTTTGATGCTGAACAATGGCTAGACTTATTTGCTAAGTGCTACAACTCACTCGAAGCAAAAGCACGTGATTTAAAAATCAACAAGCCACTGCATGCCGAGTGTTTTACCTTGTATATCCCACTTGCGCTGCATATCGCACAGCGACGAATTGAGGTTTTTGATCAACACTCGCACGCCCCCATTATTGGGATTAATGGCGGTCAAGGCTCTGGCAAAACAACACTTAACTATCTGCTGCAGATCGTGCTTAAAGAAGCATTTGGATTACACGCAGTTGGCGTATCAATTGACGACTTTTACAAAACCTATGCTGCTCGACATGCCATGGCTGAGTCCATTCATCCCCTATTTGCCACCCGCTCTGTTGCTGGTACACATGACACAACACTTGCCATTAATACACTCAAAACACTGCGAAGCTTAAGCAGTGGCGCATGCTCGATCCCGCGTTTTGATAAATCACTTTTTAACGGCGAAGGTGATCGTGTACAGGAATCTAAATGGACAACCACCCTAGCACCGGTTGATGTCGTCTTATTTGAAGGTTGGTTCGTTGCTGCCGAGCCACAGACGGATGATGAACTTAAGCACGCTATTAATGA
Organism: Gammaproteobacteria bacterium; assembly: GCA_008080925.1. GTDB lineage: Bacteria > Pseudomonadota > Gammaproteobacteria > Chromatiales > Chromatiaceae > VMDJ01. The sequence goes on along the minus strand of VMDJ01000093.1, from coordinate 2,018 downwards.
TCGGGAACGCGAAGAAGACTCTGATGGCGTTTGGCGCCAAACACTCAATCATCATCTGGCGACAGATTATGCAGAGCTATTTGATTTACTCGATGAGTTAATTGTTATCCAAGTTGGCGGCATGGAAACAATCTATCGTAATCGCGAGCTACAAGAGCAAAAGCTGCGTGAAGCGACGAAAGATAATGCCGGTGGTTCCGGTGCCATGTCACCTGAAGCAGTGATTCGTTTTATTGCACTCTATGAACGTACCACACGACATATGCTCAAAACGCTACCGAACAGAGCGCGCATTGTGATGAATTTAGGTGAAAGTCATCGCATCGAAAGCGTGCGAGTTAACCCGCCTTCTGATGAGTTACGCGGATTTAATTAATCGCCTTTCTCGTCATCACTGATACGCGATGCCAACGGACCTGATTGATGTCGGTATTTCGCATCTTCACGCTTGGTATAAGGGCGTTCTGCAGGGCCAGACATGGTTTCGAAACTCATTGCACCGATTCCCATACCTGGACGTAAAGCGAGAGGCAACTTACCCGAGTTAAAGAACTCCAAGACGATATTACCTTCCCAGCCTGGATCAATTCGATGGGCGGTAACGTGAACCATCAAACCCAATCTTGCCAAGCTGGATCGGCCATCAAGCCAACCCACCAAATCATCTGGCAAAGAAATTGACTCCAAGGTGATGCCTAATGCCAGCTCACCCGGGTGCAACACAAAAGTCTCTTCACCTGAGACATAAATCTCATCACCCATCACCTTCTCAACCGCTTTATTCACTGACTCTTTAGTGCCAGATAAATCGATATAGGGAATAGTATGTGAGCTAAAAACACGGAACTGATGACCTAAGCGAAGGTCGACACTGACGCCACTGATCTTTGTGTTATCAGGACGTGGGGTGATCGAAATATGACCCTCATCGAGTGATTTGATGATGTCGCGATCGCAAAGTCTCATGCGTGTTCCTTATTTTTCGAGTTGAGAAAGGTCGCGAACCGCGCCTTTGTCTGCAGCGGTTGCCAATAATGCATACGCCTTTAACGCAGCTGACACTGCACGCGGACGATCTTTAGCTGGCTTCCAACCTTTCTTGTCTTGTTCTGCGCGACGCGCTGCCAACTCAGTCTCATCGACCAACACATCAATAGAGCGATTAGGAATGTCAATACGGATCATATCGCCATCACGCACCAAACCGATGTTGCCGCCACCGGCAGCCTCTGGTGAAGCATGACCAATCGATAAGCCTGAGGTACCACCTGAGAAACGGCCGTCCGTCAAAAGCGCACACGCTTTACCGAGGCCTTTCGACTTGATGTAAGAGGTTGGATACAACATCTCCTGCATACCCGGACCACCTTTAGGGCCCTCGTAACGCACGATGACAACATCACCGGCTTTAACTTGATCATTCAGGATGTGATCTACCGCTTCATCTTGCGACTCGGTGACATGCGCTGGACCTTCGAAGACCAAAATAGATTCATCCACACCGGCAGTTTTCACCACACAGCCATCTTCAGCCAAATTACCGAATAGAACGGCTAGACCACCCTCTTGCGAATACGCATTCTCAAGTGAGCGAACACAACCTTCCTTTCGGTCATCATCAAGCGATGGCCAACGGGTGTCTTGGCTAAAGGCAACTTGCGTTGGAATGCCCGCAGGGCCAGCCATGTAGAACTTCTTCACTTCATCTGAGGGTGAACGCATGATATCCCACTGATCTAAAACAGCGGCCATGCTCTCGCCACCCACATGCGGCACATCCGTATGTAATTTACCCGCACGATCTAGCTCGCCCAAGATTGCCATGATGCCACCGGCACGATGCACATCCTCAATGTGGTACTTCGGTGTATTCGGTGCAACCTTACACAGCTGCGGTACAACGCGAGACATTCGATCAATATCCGCCAAAGTGAAATCAATTTCGGCTTCTTGAGCAATCGCCAACAAGTGCAGGATGGTATTGGTTGAACCACCCATTGCGATATCAAGGGTGATCG
>VMDJ01000132.1 GCA_008080925.1 Gammaproteobacteria bacterium | reverse complement strand
GGCGGTGGTCGTAGTGGCGGAAGTGCAGAATTTGGCGGGGGCCAATCTAAAGGTGGCTCGCAATCAGCGCCTGCGCCAGCCTCTATGGATAACGGTTATACCGACGAAGATATTCCGTTTTAATTGAACGGTATCGAAAAAAAGCCCGGCTAAGCCGGGCTTTTTTATGTGAGTGAATTATGTGCAGGAGGTCAACGTAGAAGAGACAAATAAACTGCCGGCGTAGTATCGATAGAGCGCAAAAGTCCCCGCAGTGAGTGCGGCCCCTAGTAACACCAGACTAAGCGCTAACCATCGAGGTGTGGGCTTATCCATGATGTTCATCCCAATGATGTGCTTCTTCTTTAATTGGTAAGTTCACTGCCGCAGCAAATAAAGCTAATCCAATCGCAATGAACCAAGCGAGATCATAGGAGCCGTTCAGGTCGTAGATTGATCCACCTAGCCAGCCGCCTAAAAAAGCACCCACTTGATGCGACAAGAAAACAATTCCACCGAGCATCGCCATATGTTCAACACCAAAGAGTGAAGCCACTATGCCATTGGTTAATGGCACGGTACTTAACCACAGAAGCCCCATCATGGCGGCGAAGAGATAGACAGTGATTTCTGATAAAGGAATGGCAAGTAAAAAGACTATCGCAATCATTCGGCTGAAGTAGATCGCAGAAAGTAGTTTGGGTTTTGCATAACGGCCGCCAAGGACGCCAGCGAAATACGAGCCAAAGATATTGAACAGCCCGATCAATGCCAAAGCAATCGAGCCTGACATGGCACTTAAGCCATGACTTGTTAAGTAGCCGGGTAAATGTGTCGCGATAAACAACACGTGAAAACCACAGACAAAAAAGCCTAAGCAAAGCAATTGAAAGGCACGAGAGTTCAGAGCGCTTTTTAAAACAAAGGGAGTTGAGTGAGTGACATTCTTTGTATTAGATGAATTGTTTTTTGATGCGCTAAAAATAAAAGATAGAGGTAGGATGAATAAGCTCAACACACAAAGCATCATTAAGCTGTAGCTCCAGCCTTGATAATCGAGAAGCACAATGGACAAAGGCAATAAAACAAATTGCCCCAAAGAACCGATCGACATCGATACGCCAAGCGCGAAAGAACGTTTTTCCGCAGGTACCACTCGGCTTATCGCGCCAAAAATCACAGGGAAGGTGGTGCCGGCTAATCCGATACCAATCAAAAAGCCTGAAGAGATGATGAGCATCGTAGAGGAATGACCTGTCGCCATACCAAAGAGGCCGAGGGCATAGAGTAAGCCACCTACTAACATGACCGGCTTGGCACCTAATTTGTCAGCATAGTGACCAACAACGGGTTGAGATAGGCCCCAAATCAAATTTTGTAGCGCAATGGCAAAACCAAAAGTTTCACGCCCCCAACCATTATCAATCGACATGGGTACCAGGAAGACACCAAAGGCATGGCGTATACCCAAAGTGATTGCAAGCATGAGCGATCCAGCAGTCAGGATCCAAAAAGCCTTTTGGTTCAGCGCGTTATTCATGATGAAGAAGACTCAAAATTGAAAGGTCATTAACAGCGAAAGGCGAATGAGCGTCAAGAGAATAAACAAGCTGTAGGCATACCAGATTATTAGTATTTATTGATATGCAACTGTTTGTTGAACTAACTGGTTTAGGTGGCTACATTCGATATCAACTTAATGTCATAACTGAGTCCCTAATCAATTATGAAGTCATCTCGCTGGCATCACCGAACACTGATACTGCTACTGGCATGTTTGCTGACGGCGAGTGTATTTGCTGCGACTCAGAAGAAGTTACCCCATTGGCAAAACCCTAAATACATCGAACATGCTTTTCTCGATATCGCTATGCGTGGTGAGTACGAGCAAGTTCGTCCATTGATTCGTAAATGGCACCAGCCATTGCGCGTTTGGGTTAACAGCACATCGGGCGATGCAGAAGAGCAACGTTGGTTGATCGCAATGCATTTCCATCATCTCAGTGAGATCACTAATCTGCCGGTACACTTTGTGCCGAATAGAGAACAAGCCAACGTTAAGATTTTTTTCTCGGGAAATGAGGATTTGTATCCAACGGTTGCTCGTGAGCTTTCACCTGAGCGTTTGAACTATATGGATGATGCTGTCTGCATGGGCAGTATCCGATTCAATCGATGGTCAGAGATTACCGGTGGCACCGTTGTTATCCCTGTTGAGCGCGCTCAATCTAAAGGTCGCTTCGTACCTTGTATCGTAGAAGAGTTATCACAGATGCTGGGTTTGATTAACGATTCACATTTCGCTTATCCAACTGTGTTTAGTGATCGCACCTCTGATGAGTTTCTAACAGGCTTAGATTACGTTCTGCTGCGCTTGCTTTATCTTCCTGAAGTGCATGCAGGTATGACCCTGCAGAAGGCAATGCCTATCTTGCGTGAACGTTTACGTGTTTGGGAAAGAAACGGCACCATTGCTCAGGCGCAAAAATCGATTCAACGTGGCCGCTTGTATGCCTTGTTGAATGAATCGAGTGAGTTAGTTACTCAGTAATTCCTGCGGCTTCCGCTAGGGTTTGGAAATCTTCCACAGATAATGTTTCTGCTCGAGCAGATGGATTAATGCCCAAAGCTTCGATCGCATCACCGTCTAAAATTCCCTTCAGGTTATTTCGCAGTGTTTTACGGCGTTGCTCGAAACACTGTTTAACGATCTGGGCAAAAGCCGCGTGATGCGTAATCACGATTTGATCATCTGGCTTAGGGACTAAGCGAACAATACTTGAGTCGACTTTGGGGGGTGGATCAAAAGCACCCGGTCCAATATCAAACAGATGTGTCACATCACAGTACGCTTGTAGCATCACGGATAAGCGTCCATAGGTTTTAGAGCCTGGGCCGGCAGCCATGCGATCTACAACTTCTTTCTGCAACATAAAGTGCATGTCTTTAATCGCAGCGCGTGATTCAAGTACGTGAAATAGAATCGGTGTTGAGATGTTATAGGGCAGATTGCCCACTAATCGCAGAGGTCGTTCATCATGACGCAGCGTACTAAAATCAAACTTCAGTGCGTCAGCATTAGTGAGATTAACTTTGCCTACCGGAGAGCAGGTTCGTTCAACGATAGGAATAAGATCACGATCGACCTCAATCGCATCCATCTCGCTGACAACACGTAACAGTGGAATCGTTAACGCGGCTTGACCGGGACCAATCTCGACCATGTGATCGTCAGCGTGTGGATCTATCACATCAACGATGCGCTGAATAACGCTCGCGTCATGTAAAAAGTTTTGGCCGAAGCGTTTTTTGGCGCGATGAGACACAGCGATTTCTTTGTTAAAAATGAAAAGCCATTATGAAGCAACTAGCTCTTTCGTTTAAGTACCAGATAAACACCCAGCACCGTTATACCAACACCTAATAGCGCTTCCAGTGTGAATTGCTCATCAAATAACAGCCAAGCCTCGAGAGCTGTTGTGGGTGGTACGAGATAAAAGTAGCTAGCAACTTTCGACGATTCGCCTTCACGAATCATGAACAGCAATAACAAGATGGCGCTTACGGATAAGCCAAGCACCAACCAAGCTAGCGACAAGATTAACGGCAGCTGCCAATCGACCTCACCGGTTTCGAATTGCCAGGTCAGCAAGCCCATCACCACCGCAGTGGCTAGATATTGATAGAAAGAGCCGCTGAGTAAATCGGTACCGGCGCCAAAGTGTTTCTGATACAGGGTGCCAAGTGAGATGGCGAACAAGGCAACGAATACGGCGAGCAGTGCCCAAGGGTCGATGGTGCTAAAGCCAAGTCGACCGTTGCCATCTAAGACAATGGAGATGCCCACAATGCCGAGCACAAGACCAAACCACTGTAGGCGACGTAATTGCTCTTTTCCGCTACCCCAGGTGATTAGGGCGGTCAGTAGGGGTTGCAGCCCCACGATGAGTGCTGTGAGACCGGCAGGCATGTCGAGTTTGATTGCAGCAAAGACCCCGCCGAGGTAGCCAGCATGAATCAACAACCCAACGACTAGTTGATGTCCTTTTTGAGAGAGGGTGAGCGGTTTGGCGTTGAATAGGCGAATCAGGAGCGCGAAAGCAGCCAGATTGAGCAACATGCGATAGAACAGCACATTGAAGGGCTCGATATACGGCAGGGCGTATTTGGCGCCAATAAAGCCGGTGCTCCACAGCAGCACAAACAACAGGGGCACAAGGGCAATAAGGCGAGGAGGGAGCGTGCGTGGCATCAATGAATTCTGGCTAGATTTCGCCCCACTATAGGCGGTGTGTGATGCGGATAAAACATTTCTACGCATCTTCTTGATCTTGTTATAAAAATATCACCTAAAACAAGGGCTTAATTCGTAGAAGCTCGTGCATTTAGAATAGGCTCAGCGTAGAATCGCGACCCCTTACAAATCAAGCCGGGACGGGCATGGCAGGCAAAGTTTTTATTAAGACCTTCGGGTGTCAGATGAATGAGTACGACTCGCAGAAAATGCGTGATGTGCTGCATGAGTCACATGGCCTTGAGGAGACCGATCAAGCGGAAGACGCGGATGTCTTGCTGTTGAACACTTGCTCGATCCGTGAAAAGGCCCAAGAAAAGGTTTTCTCACTGCTTGGCCAATGGCGCCCTTGGAAAGAAAAGAATCCGAATCTGATCATCGGTGTTGGCGGCTGTGTGGCAAGCCAAGAGGGTGATGCGATCCGTCAGCGTGCGCCTTATGTCGATCTCGTATTTGGTCCACAGACCTTGCATCGTTTGCCTGAGATGCTGAATGCTGCCAAAGCCAATGAGCCGGTAGTGGATATCAGCTTCCCTGAGATCGAAAAGTTTGACCGATTGCCAGAACCACGTTCAGAAGGTCCAACTGCCTTTGTGTCGATCATGGAAGGTTGTTCTAAGTACTGCACTTTCTGTGTCGTGCCTTATACCCGTGGTACCGAGATCAGTCGTCCGTTTGATGATGTGATTACCGAAGTCGCGCAACTTGCTGCACAAGGTGTGCGCGAAGTGAATTTGCTAGGCCAAAACGTGAATGCTTACCGCGGACAAATGGAAGATGGCGAGATCGCCGATCTTGCCTTATTGATTCGGTATGTTGCGGCTATCGAAGGTATCGAGCGAATTCGTTACACCACCTCTCATCCGGTGGAGTTCTCTGACTCCTTGATTGAAGCTTATGCCGATGTACCTGAGCTGGTAGATCACTTGCACTTGCCTGTGCAGTCAGGCTCTGACCGTATCTTGATGCAGATGAAGCGTGGCCATAGTGCGTTTGAATATAAACAAAAAATTAAAAAGCTGCGCGAGATTCGTCCAAACATCAGTATGTCATCGGACTTCATTATTGGTTTCCCAGGTGAAACTGATGCGGACTTTGAACACACCATGAGCTTGATTGAAGAGATTGGTTTTGATCATTCATTCAGTTTTATCTATAGCCGCCGTCCAGGTACGCCTGCAGCGGAGCTGCCAGATGATGTACCGCATGATGTAAAGCAAGCTCGCTTAGCACGTCTGCAGCACGTGATTAATAACAGCACTCAGCAGATCTCTCGTGAGATGGTGGGTACCGTGCAGCGTATTTTGGTGGATCGCCCATCGCGTAAAGATGCGTCTGAGATGTCAGGCCGCACCGAAAATAATCGCGTGGTGAATTTCAAAGGCCCTGCGTCGTTGATTGGCGAGTTTGTTGATGTGCAGATTACCGAAGCCTTTACCAATTCATTACGCGGTGAGCTTGTGACTGAAAAGGTAGCTGCTGCCCAATGAGTGCTGCAGAACAAACCGTCGAGTTCTTACTCGAGCCCGAAGATAACCAACGCTTACGTAATGTCTGTGGTCAGCTAGATGAGAATCTGCGCCAGATTGAGCGTCGCATGGGTGTTGAAATCAGTAATCGCGGCAACTTCTTTAAAGTTGAAGGCGCCCCGGGTTCAGTGGATGCTGTTGCTGAGATCTTGCGTGACCTTTACGAACTCAGCGAAAAGGAAGTGATCACCCCAGCTAATGTACATCTGCATCTGCAAGAGTCAGGTATGGATGATGTGCCTGCGCATGAGCCAGAAGTGCCAGAGACGGTGATAAAGACACGGCGCGGCATGGTGCGTCCTCGTGGCGGCTCGCAAGCGGTGTATGTGAACCGTGTCATGACACATGACATCAATTTTGGTATCGGTCCCGCGGGTACCGGTAAAACGTATTTGGCCGTTGCTTGTGCAGTTGATGCACTCGAGCGTGATCAGATACGTCGAATTTTATTGGTGCGACCTGCGGTAGAAGCGGGGGAGCGTTTGGGTTTCTTGCCCGGTGATCTTTCGCAAAAGATCGATCCCTATCTGCGACCTTTGTATGACGCTTTGTACGAGATGCTTGGCTTTGAGCGCGTGAATAAATTGATCGAGCGTAATGTGATTGAAGTTGCGCCGTTAGCCTATATGCGCGGACGTACCCTAAACGAAGCCTTCATTATTTTGGATGAAGCGCAGAACACGACACCTGAGCAAATGAAAATGTTCCTTACTCGTTTGGGTTTTGGATCCACTGCGGTGATTACCGGTGACGTCACGCAGATCGACTTGCCGCGTGGTACGCGTTCAGGTCTCAAGCAAGCGATGGATATTCTGCAAGATGTCGATGGCTTGAGTTTTACCTTCTTTAATTCAAAAGATGTTGTGCGTCACTCGCTAGTGCAGAAGGTCGTACAGGCTTACGATAAGTTTGAACGTAAGCAAGAGAAGAAAGACGCATGAGTCTGGATGTCGATGTGCAGTTTGGTATCGAGGGCGAAGATATACCGCCCGCATCAGCGTTTCGTATTTGGGCGCAAGCAGCGATGGAAGATGATGACCTGACCTCGAGTTTAGCGATTCGTGTGGTCGATGCGGCTGAGAGCCAAGAGCTCAACCGCACCTATCGTGACAAAGACAAACCTACCAATGTGTTGTCATTTCCTTTCGATTTACCCCCTGAGATTGAAGAATCTCATTTGGGTGATTTGGCAATTTGTGCTGAAGTAGTTGCTAAGGAAGCTCAGGAGCAAGGGAAACCCCTAGCTGCTCACTGGGCGCATATGGTGGTACATGGTGTTTTACATCTTCGTGGTTTCGATCACATTGAGGATGCAGACGCTGACATCATGGAAGAAAAGGAGCGCGTTATCCTGGATGGCTTAGGTATCTCTGATCCCTATGCTGGCTGAAAAACGCACGTGTTTAACTATGCATAAGATTTTATGAACGACGACGGACGATCTAGTCGCGGCTCATTTGCCGCGCGTTTAATGGAACGCTTGTTCCAGAACTCAAGCAATGAGCCGGAAAATAAACAACAACTTGTCGAACTCCTTCGCCAAGCTAAAAACCGTGCCTTATTTAATACTGATGCCTTAACTATGATGGAAGGTGTCTTGCAGGTTTCTGATCTGCAGGTCCGTGACATCATGATCCCGCGCGCGCAGATGGAAGTTATCGGTCGCGATGATGCGCTCAGCGACATCTTGCCCGTGTTAGTGGATAGTTCTCACTCTCGCTATCCAGTGATTGGCGAAGACCGTGCCGAGGTGGTGGGCACCTTGTTGGCAAAAGATTTGCTGCAGTACTTTGCTGATGGCTCGAAGAAATTTAAATTGCGCGACATCATTCGTTCGGCAGTCTTTGTGCCTGAATCTAAGCGACTGGATGTGTTGTTGCGTGAGTTCCGCGCAAGTCGAAACCATATGGCGATTGTCGTTGATGAGTATGGCGCAGCCGCAGGTTTAGTCACTATCGAAGATGTGCTTGAGCAGATTGTTGGTGAGATTGAAGACGAATACGATTTTGATGAAGGTGCGTTCATCATGCGTCGTGCTGAAAATAACTACACTGTTAAAGCGCATACCACCATCGAAGACTTTAACGAGTACTTCAATATTGAGATTGATGATGAAGATTTCGACACCATTGGTGGTCTTGTGCTGCATGCCCTAGGTCATATGCCCGTGCGCGGTGAGCATGTCGAAGCAGAAGGTTTCCGCTTTGAGGTTTTGGGTGCAGACTCTCGCAAGATTCGACTGCTGGCGATCAGTAAGCTGGATCCGGCGATAACGACAGAGGATAAGGCGGATAACGCCTAACGCTCTTTAATGTTAATGCAGTTACTGACGAATGTGTTTGCCGCAGCGGCAGGTGCGTCGTTAGTGTTGTCCTACGCGCCTTTTGGCTACTGGTTCGTTCAATTCCCTGCGTTAATGATTCTGCTGATGATGATCGTGCAAAGTCGATCAGCTAAGCAGGCAGCTTGGATCGGTTGGTCATGGGGCTTTGGCTTATTTGTTACAGGCGTCTTTTGGCTACGCATTAGCATCAGTCAGTTTGGTGGGATGACTGAGAGCTTGGCGATTGGCGCGACGCTTTTATTTGTTGCATTCATTGCTTTGTATATCGCGTTATTCGCATGGCTCTTGCGACGCTTTATTCACGTCACATCGCCGCTTAGTTGGATGCTGCTTGTACCTTCTTTATGGTTCCTGTTGGAGCTTGCACGCGGCTGGGTGCTAACCGGTTTTCCGTGGTTATCACTTGGCTATGCGCACAGTGATTCATCGTTAAGCTCGTTAATGCCTGTGATGGGTGTGCATGGCGTGAGTTGGGTCGTGATGTTTTTGATGGCCTGTTTGTTTGCCGCTAAACGTTGGTATGCGTGGCTGAGTTTAATTGGCATGCTGTTGTTGATTAGCTTTATCCCTAAAGAATGGACGCAGCCAACAGGCGTCGAGACGAGTGTCGCGGTCGTACAAGGAAATGTGCCGCAACGATTGAAGTGGCGGGCAAATCTCTTTGATCAGTGGCTCGCGCATTACGAATCATTAAGTGCCACTGCACCTGAGGCACAGGTAGTGATCTGGCCAGAAACTGCGATCTCCGGTTTTGAACAAGAGTTATCACCTGAATTAGAACGCCTAGATGCACTGTTCAAACAAAAAGATCAAAGCTTTGTTACCGGTATTGTGGCGGGTGATCGCCAAGGCGCTTATTACAACGCGATGATCACGCGTGGTGATGAAGCTGAAGGTGAGTATTACAAGCATCACTTGGTGCCATTTGGTGAGTTCATGCCGCTGAAACAATTGATTGGGCCGGTGATGAGCTGGTTACGTATTCCTGTTTCCGATTTTTCAATTGGTACTGCTGAGCAGTCGTTACTCGAGCTGAAGGCTCAGCGAGTGGGTGTGAATATTTGTTATGAAGATGCGTTCGCTCGTGAGGTCTTGAAAGCCTTGCCCGATGCCGATTGGTTACTCAATGCGAGCAATGATGCGTGGTTTGGTGATTCGCTCGCGCCACATCAACATCTGCAAATTGCGCGTGCTCGCGCGGTAGAAGCGGGGCGATATCTGATCAGAGCAACCAATACGGGTATCTCGGCAGTGATCGATCAGCGCGGTAAATTAGTGGCAACAATCCCACAATTCGAAGCCGATGTGATGCAAGCAAAAGTGCCGAGTTATCAAGGGGAAACGCCTTATGTGGTATTACGTGATTGGCCACTGATGCTAATGAGCTTGTTGGCGCTCGGGTGGGTTTGGTTGCAGCTGAGATGGCACTCACGAGATCCATTGGGTACAGTGCGTTTCTGATGTAACGCCACTTTGGGAGTAGCACATGGCGCGTGAAATTATTTCGACTGATCAAGCACCAGCAGCGATAGGTACATATTCTCAGGCTGTAAAGGTGGGTAACACCGTTTATCTGTCGGGTCAGATCCCGTTGGTGCCAGAAACGATGGAAATGATTGAAGGCGATATCGAAGCACAGATTCGCCGTGTATTTGATAATTTGTCTGCGGTTGCAGCGGCGGCAGGTGGAAGTTTGTCGGATATCGCAAAGTTAAATATCTTCCTAACGGATTTAGGCAACTTTGCCAAAGTGAATGAGGTGATGGCTGAATACTTTCAGCAACCTTACCCAGCTAGAGCGGCTGTTGAGGTGGCAGGATTGCCACGCAATGCTGGCGTAGAAATGGACGGCGTGATGGAACTTGCTTAATCAGCAGTGGTCATCAGTAAAGGTATTAAAAGGATAGTGTAATGAAAAAACTTCTCGGCCTACTGCTTATTGGTTTGTTGCCATTGGCTGCTTTTGCAGAAGATGCGAAGAAAGAGATCCCAACCTTTGGTGATTGGGCAAAGCAATGTGAAAAAGATGGCGACAAAGAGATGTGTTACATCTTCCAAAACGTTAACAGTAAAGATAACGGCCAGATGCTGATGCAGGTGCGTGTAGGTTTTGTACCTGATAATAATGAACCTATCTTTATCGCTACCGTACCGCTAGGTGCGCTATTGATGCCGGGTGCTGCGCTTTTGGTCGATGAAAAGATTGCGCCAGTGAAGCTGCCTTATCTGGCCTGTGGTCGCCAAGGTTGTACCACTGTAGGTCAGCCATTAAAGACCGATGTGGTTGAAGCGATGCAGAAAGGTGAGCGCGCACAAGTGCGTGTTGCCTTGATGAATCAAAAGATTCTGCCTTTGCCTATATCGCTTAAAGGTTTTACTCGCGCCTATAACTCAATCGCGCCTTAACTGCCGCTAACGGTCACAACGATTGAGCGTTGATGGCCGTGATAGCGATGCTCATATAAAAACAAACCCTGCCAGGTGCCTAAGGCTAATCGTCCTTGGGTAACCGGTAGGGTTTGATCCATTTTGGTCAGTATCGAGCGAATGTGGGCTGCCATGTCATCGGCGCCTTCCATGCTATGCCGATAACGTGGATCACCATCTTGCACTTCGCGGGCTAGCCAATCCTCCAGATCAGAACGCACATCAGGGTCGGCATTCTCACAAATGATCAATGAAGCCGAGGTGTGTTTTACGAACACATGGCATAGACCGGTTTGAATACCGCTATTTCGAACAACGTTTTGAATCTGTTGAGAGATATTCTGTGTGCCGCGACCGGATGTCTTAATGTGAAACGTTTCTTGATACATGATTGTGTCTTGTTGCTGGTTTAGTGCTTGCGTATGCTCGCTGTATGTCTGATCAAACTGATAGCTTAGCGCGAATCCCTGTCACTGCCTTGCGTGGTGTTGGACCAAAGGGTGCTGAGCGTTTGGCTAAGCTGGGTGTGCACTCCGTGCAAGATGTGTTGTTCCATCTACCGTTTAGGTATCAAGATCGTACCAAGATTGTGCCGGTTGGTTCATTGCGCCCAGGTGATCAAGCAGTGATTGATGTCACAGTCGATCATGCAGACATTCGATTTGGTAAACGACGTTCTTTACTTGTGCAGGTGTCAGATGGCACAGGCGCTATGATTTTGCGTTTCTTTCATTTCACCGCAGCGCAAAAGTCTGCGCTCGCGCGCGGTGTAAGGTTGCGTTGTTTTGGCGAAGTGCGAAATGGGCCGCAGCACTATGAGTTGGTACATCCTGAATATCAGCACGTTGCGGATGACGAGTCGATTCATGTTGAACAAGCGTTAACGCCGATCTATCCAACTACTGAAGGTTTTCATCAGCTCAGTTGGCGTGATTTAATTGCGCAAGCGCTACAGCGTTTAGGTAAAGAAGGTGCCTTAGACGAACTACTTCCATCAGGTTTATTGTCATCGTTTGATTTACCCACTTTGTCAGATGCGATTCGTTTATTGCACCGACCACCACCTGAACTTGCGAAGGCGTTGATGTCAGAAGAAGGGCATCCAGCACAACATCGATTGGCCTTTGAAGAGCTGCTCGCACATCAATTAAGTATGCGACTGATGCGTGATGCGCATCGACAGCAAACAGCACCGGTATTTGATCCAACGATTTTCGAATTACCTAATGTGCAACAACTGCTTGGTGCTCTCGCGTTTGATTTAACTGGTGCACAACGCCGCGTGATCGATGAGATTGCAAAAGATACGCAGCAGCCGTATCCCATGTTGCGCTTAGTGCAGGGTGATGTGGGTAGTGGAAAAACCATTGTCGCCGCAATTGCCGCGTTACAAGCAATAGAAGCGGGGTATCAGGTTGCCTTGATGGCGCCAACAGAGATCCTTGCAGAGCAGCATCGAGTTAACTTTGAAAACTGGTTTAGTTCACTGGGTATTCAAGTAGGTTGGTTAAGTGGGCGCTTAAAAGGGAAGAAGCGCGAAGCGATGATGCAGCAGGTCAGTCAAGGAGACTTACCTATGATCGTTGGAACGCATGCGTTATTCCAAGAGAGCGTTGAGTTCGCTAACTTAGGTTTGGTCATTGTGGATGAGCAACATCGCTTTGGTGTGCATCAACGCTTGGCGCTGCGCTCCAAAGGTAAATCGGTCACGCCACATCAATTGATTATGACCGCAACGCCGATTCCAAGAACCTTGGCGATGACCGCTTATGCCGATCTCGATTTATCTGTGATTGATGAGTTACCACCCGGACGTAAGCCCATTAAAACGGTTTTGGTTTCAGAGCAGCGGCAAGGTGAGGTGATTGAGCGTGTGCGCCTGGCGTGTGAATCAGGTCGACAGGCTTACTGGGTATGCACCTTGATTGAAGAGTCAGAATTACTTCAGGCGCAAGCGGCAGAACAAACCTCAGAAATGCTGACCGAAGCACTAGCGCCTCTGAAGGTGGGGTTGGTGCATGGTCGAATGAAGGCGCCTGAAAAAGCTGATGTAATGCAGCAGTTCAAATCAGGTGAGTTGCATTTGCTCGTTGCTACCACGGTGATTGAGGTGGGGGTGGATGTCCCAAATGCCTCACTCATGGTGATGGCGAATGCTGAGCGCTTAGGTCTGTCGCAGTTACATCAGTTACGCGGTCGTGTCGGTCGAGGTGCGCAAGATAGTTATTGTGTGCTGCTTTATCACCCGCCGTTAGGTGCGGTGGCGCGGGAGCGCCTTGAGATCATGCGGCAAACCAATGACGGTTTTGTGATTGCACAAAAGGATTTAGAGATTCGTGGTCCGGGTGAAGTGTTGGGAACGCGCCAGACGGGTGAAGTGCAATTTCGATTAGCTGATCTGATACGTGATCAGCATTGGGTTGAGCCAGTTCAAAAAGCGGCGGATCAATTGATTGCTAAAAAGTCAGAGCATATTCAGCCGCTTATTCAGCGTTGGATTGGTGAGAAGCAAAACTACTCAGCGGTGTAGTGCTATCGGCTGTGCGATAATGGCTGTTGATTTTCTACATTGAGCCTTCAATGTCTCGACGCCTTTCTTTTGATCATAACGAACCTCGGTGGATGCGTTTAACTGCGCAGAATCGTCTTGTGTTACCGCAAGACGTGGCAGCTTGGTTGAAAGAATCAGGTTCGCTAACAAAAGCGGTTGTGCATGCTTGTGACGGTCGCTTCAATCTTCAGTTGCGTGGACAGCGCTGGGGAAGGGGTTATGTCTCGGAACGTGAGCTGTTAGGCATGCGTCAAGGTGCTCATGGTTTGATTCGTGAGGTTGAGCTACGTTGTAACGAAAGCGCATGGGTCTTTGCGCGCACCTTGATTCCAGCATCGAGTTTTCGCGGACGAGCTAAACGTTTGGCACGTTTACGTAACAAACCATTAGGTGCGGTGTTGTTTGCAGATAAATCAACACAGCGTGTGTTATCAGAGGTGGCACGGATAACACCAAGACATGCCTTGTATCATGCTGCAACGTCGAATCTTTTTGATAAGCCGTCAGAGATTTGGGGGCGTCGTGCGATCTATCGTTATGCTGGTCAGCCAATCTTGGTGAACGAAATCTTTTTACCCGCGATTCCGGAGCGATAAGTGTCTGATCAAATGCCTCGTTATAAAGGTCTACCGCCACAAGCACTGCCTTGGGTAACGCGCTTTCGTTTATATATGCAGTTAATACGTGCGGATCGTCCAATCGGTATCTATCTATTGTTATGGCCTGCGTTATGGGCACTATGGATTGCTGGAGATGGCCAGCCGACTTGGTGGATCGTGCTGATCTTTGTTTTAGGTACGGCGTTGATGCGCTCTGCTGGTTGCGCGATCAATGATTATGCTGACCGGCATATTGATGGTGATGTTGAGCGCACGGCAGGACGACCTTTGGCGACTGGTATGGTGACGCCTAAAGAGGCGCTCGGTGTGTTTGTTGCGTTGTGCTTGTTGGCCTTTGTGTTGGTGTTGTTTCTCAACGGTCTGACGATTGCGAACTCGTTTGTCGCGGTTGCACTCGCGGCTATCTACCCTTTTATGAAGCGATACACGCATCTGCCGCAGGTGGTATTGGGTATGGCGTTTGGTTGGGCTGTGCCGATGGCATTTACAGCGCTGCAATCGCAGATTCCGCTGGTCGCTTGGGTGTTATTTAGCGCAACCGTGATCTGGGCGGTGATCTACGACACCATGTATGCAATGGTTGATCGTGATGATGACCTTAAAATCGGTGTCAAATCGACGGCGATTTTGTTTGGGCGTTACGATCGTCTGATTATCGGCTTACTGCAGTGCAGTATGATCGCCTTACTGATTTGGGTTGGTGAGCTCGCCGGTCGTGGTGTTGCTTGGGATATTGGTGTGGCCGTTGCTGCTGGTTTGTTCCTGTTTCAGCAGTATTTAATTAAAGATCGTGATCGTAAGTTATGTTTCCGCGGCTTTCTGAATAATAATTTGGTTGGTTTATTGTTGTTTGTCGCGCTATTTATTGACTATTTACAGGTGTCAGTAGCTTAAGTTGTTGCTTTTAAAGGCGTTAATTTGCAAATGATGTCGAAATGCGAGTTTTACACATTTGTGTGCTTGATTTATTCGGGCATGCCCTGTAAAAAACCGCGGCTTAATCAAGAATAATGGAGATGCCAATGGCTGTTGAATTGCCAGATGGTTATAAACCGAAGCTTAAAGAGGAATACATGAATCCTCTACAGCTCGAATACTTCCGTCAAAAGCTGACCGCTTGGCGTGAAGAGTTGATGCAAGAAGCACAAGAGACTCTAGAAAATTTGCGCGACAAGTCACACCAAGAAGTGGGTGATGAAGCTGACCGTGCAAATCGAGAAAGCGAGCATGGCTTAGAGTTACGCACGCGTGACCGTTACCGCAAATTGATTCGTAAGATCGAGCAAGCGCTTGAACGTATCGATGATGGCTCATACGGCTATTGCGAAGATACGGGTGAAGAGATCGGTATCAAGCGTTTAGAAGCTCGCCCAGTTGCGACATTAACGATCGATGCGCAAGAGCGTCGTGAAATGAAAGAAAAGGTCCTCGCGGATCGCTAATCTTTATCATTGGGTCGTGGTGTTCTTGCCACGGCCCAAATGATCACCTCTTTAACTCCCGCCTTTTTTAATACCCTTGCGGCTGCACGTGCGGTTGCGGTTGTTGTTACTACATCATCAATTAAGCCAACGCTTCTCACTTTGATCTGTTGATCGGTATAAAACACCTTGCGCATCGCACTGAGTCTTTCTTTGCGCTTGAGATGGATTTGTTGTGTCTCGCTGTTGTGTCGTTTTAAAAGGTCGTATGACACAGGAATCTGACACCGTTGGCTCAGCAAACGGGCGAGCTCAGCGCTTTGATTGAACCCGCGCTCTTGAAGTCGCGCTGGGCTTAATGGCATGGGAATAAGTAGATCAGGTTTACTTTGAGGAAGGGTGCTGTTCAACCACTCTGCGAGAATGCGTCCTTTTCTCAGGTCGCCATTGTATTTGAACTGATGAATCAGCTGATCAATCGGTGGAGCATATCGGGCCGCGACAAGAGTGCGGTCAAACTCAGGTGGGTGGCTGAGGCATTCACCGCAGTGTGTATTGCTTGTGGCGAGCTCTATGCCACAGCTGTGACATCGGGGCGTGGTGTTCCGCAGGCTGTCGCTGCAGCGATGACAAAAGGCAGCATGATTTGAGATTTGAGTGAGACATAGCGAACAAGTTGACATTGTTTAAAATTTGACCACTTGTTTACCCATGAATTTAGACTCGGTTGACAGTGTTTTTGGCATCTCTACACTGCATTTTTTTTCCAAGGTAAGCGGTATGGAATCACGAAAAGAACCCACCATTATTAAAGCCAAGTCTGTGCGCTTTGCTGCCATGCAGCTGGATATCGGAAACATCGTCAGCATGTTGATACCGATGCCGCTGGCCGTGTTTTGGTTTGGTGGTTCCATCCTGATCTATGCCTTGCATCGTCATCATCCTGATCCGCGCGTGGGTCAATTCACCCAGTGGGCGGCTTATCGCTTTTACGCCGTGATGGGGGTGATCGTGCCGGTGGGTACCTTCTTCCCAGGTGATGGTTGGATGCCATGGTTAATCGCGTGGGCGATTGGTGTGGTAATCATTGTGCCTTGGTCTATTTGGTCATTGATCCGGGTAAAGAATACCGATTGGAAAGATATTGAAGTCCCTGCAGAGGACGAGGAGTTCGACGATGTCGAAGACTGAGATTCGTCACGATTGGAGTTTGGATGAGATCCAAGCATTGTTTGCAATGCCGTTTAACGATCTTATTTATACAGCTCAACAGATTCATCGCGAACATTTCGATCCGAATGAGATCCAAGTCAGCACTTTGCTCTCGATAAAAACCGGCGCGTGCCCCGAAGATTGCGGTTACTGCTCTCAAAGTGCCAAGCATGACACTGAGCTAGAGCGCGAAAAGCTATTGCCCCTTGATGAAGTGATTGCGGCGGCATCAGAGGCGAAAAGCAAAGGCGCAAGTCGTTTTTGTATGGGCGCTGCATGGCGTAACCCAACCGATAAGAATCTCGACAAGGTAATCGACATGATTACTGCGGTACGAGGCTTAGGTATGCAGACCTGCGTTACCTTGGGTATGTTGACTGAGCCACAAGCGGAACGTTTACGTGATGCGGGTTTGGATTACTACAACCATAACCTCGATACCTCGCCAGAGTTCTACGGCAACGTGATTACCACTCGCACCTTTCAGGATCGTTTAGATACGCTGAAGTATGTACGTGATGCTGGTATCAATGTGTGTTCGGGCGGCATCTTGGGCATGGGTGAAACACCCAAAGATCGTGCACGCATGTTGCAAGAGTTAGCCAACATGCCAATGCACCCTCAGTCTGTGCCAATCAATATGTTGGTTCAGGTGGAAGGCACGCCGCTATATGGTGCAGATGGCATCGATGCGATTGAGTTTGTTCGCTCAATTGCAGTAGCACGCATCATGATGCCGCAAAGTTATGTACGTTTATCTGCGGGTCGTACTGAGATGAGTGATGAGATGCAGGCCTTATGTTTCTTGGCCGGCGCTAACTCTATGTTCTACGGCGAGCGTTTGTTGACTACAGATAACCCAGAAGCCGATCACGATCACAAGCTCTTTGTTCGTTTGGGTATGCAAATGGAAAGTGCGCCGTTAGAGAGTGATCAGAAAGCCTGCTGTGGTGGCTAATGTCTTGGTTGAACGATTTATCGACGGAGCTGCAAAGCCGTCGTGATCAAGGCCTATATCGGCAATGTCGTGTTGTCGATGGCAAACAATCGGTCGAGTTGATGGTTGATGGCGAGAAGATGCTCGCCTTTTGCTCGAATGATTATTTGGGTTTAGCCGCTGACCCGCGCTTAGCTGAAGCAGCGACTCAGGCGATTAAGAATGCAGGCGTTGGTGCAGGTGCGGCGCATCTGATCAGCGGCCATATGCGCGCACATCATGATGCGGAAATGGCACTTGCCGATTGGTTGGGGTATGAACGTGTTTTGTTGTTTTCAACAGGCTATATGGCAAACCTTGGTGTGATTGCTTCGTTGTTATCGGCTAATGACTGTGTCATCCAAGATAAATGGAATCATGCCTCATTAATTGATGCGGCAAAGTTAAGCGGCGCACAGTTAAAACGTTATCAACACGCGGACATGGCATCGCTGGAGCGTCAGTTAACTACCGAGGCGGAGCGTAAGCTGATTGCGACCGACTCGGTCTTCAGTATGGATGGTGATGTTGCGCCATTAACTCAGATGGTTGCCTTGTCTCAGCAATATGCTGCGCCAATCATGGTAGATGAGGCGCATGGTATTGGTGTCTTAGGTGAACAAGGTCGTGGCGCTGCTAATGCGGCTGGTGTGAACGCGAATGATGTACCTATCTTGATGGGTACCTTGGGTAAAGCGTTTGGAGTTGCTGGCGCTTTTGTGGCGGCAAGCCATGACGTGATCGAGATGTTGATTCAATCAGCACGTAGCTACATCTATACCACCGCTATGCCTGCGGCTATGGCATCCACAGTGCAAGCAAGTCTAGAGATTGTGCGCGAAGAACAATGGCGTCGTGATCACCTACAAGCCGTAGTTAAACAGTTTCGTGAAGGTGTGCAGTCTTTGGGTTTGTCATTGATGTCATCAACGACACCGATACAGCCGGTACTGTTAGGTGATGCGCATCGGGCGTTGGCGTGGTCTCAGCGCTTACGTGAATTGGGTTTATGGGTGCCTGCAATACGTCCGCCAACCGTACCTCGAGAGACAGCGCGTTTACGCTTTACGTTTTCTGCAGCACATAGCGCAGCACATGTTGATCGTGCTCTAGAGTCATTGGCAATTTGCCAGCGAGAGTTGGCATGAGCGTAAGTGTGCAGCAGCTGGGATCTGGCCCTGAGTTAACCCTGCTACATGGTTGGGGAATGAATGCAGCGGTATGGACCTCGATCACGCCAGCTTTAGCTGCGAACTTTCATCTCAATCTTATCGAGCTGCCAGGTCATGGTGAAAGTGATGCTTTACCAGAGGCGGATTTAGATCAATGGATCGACGCGGTGTTAGAGGTTGCTCCTGTTAAAAGTCACTATCTGGGTTGGTCATTGGGTGGGCTCTTGTCGCAAGCAATAGCGCTTAAAGCACCAGAGCGTGTCGATGTTGTGGGCTTGGTGGGTTCTACGCCGAGTTTTGTACAGCGAGATGGATGGCACGATGCGATGCCGCAATCAACGTTTGATCAATTCGCTAATGCCTTGGCGGATGATGCGGCATCTACCTTAAAGCGTTTTTTAGGTCTTCAAGTGAAGGGGCTTGCAGATGCGCGTGTCATCTTGCGTGATATTGAGCAGGCCTTGGCAACACGTCCTGCAGCAAGCGATGCAGGTCTTCAGCAAGGCTTGGCGATTTTATTAAATACTGATTTTCGTGAACAGCTGCATGGCTTACAAGGTTCACATTGGCTGTTTGGTGGGCGCGATACCCTGGTTCCCAGTGGTGCGGCGGATGCGATTGCACAGCTGTCTCCTTTAGTTCAGATAACCACGATCGCTAAGTCCGGTCATGCGCCGATGTTGTCGCATGCGGATGAGTTTCTTGCGTGGGTGTTACAGACCTATGGCTAATCCAGTTGCTATTGATAAACGCACAGCGCGTACACAGTTTAGTCGTGCGGCGGCTGCCTATGATGATGTGGCTGTACTGCAGCATGAGATTGCCGAGCGCTTGATTCAGCGCCTTGATTACATTGTGTGTGAGCCTAAAGTGATTTTGGATGTCGGTTGTGGCACCGGTCGCGCGATTGATGCGTTGATGAAGCGTTATCCAAAAGCCAAAGTAATCGCGTTAGATTTTTCATTACCGATGTTGAAGAAGAGTGCAAAGCGCGGTCGTTGGTTGAAACGTCCAGCGTGTTTATGCGCAGATATGGATCATTTGCCTCTTGCGGCAAATAGTGTGGATTTGGTTTTTTCCAGTTCTGCGTTTCAATGGACTTCAGATGTCTCTGCGGCATTTAAAGAAATACAACGGGTGATCAAGCCGCATGGTTTATTGATGTTTTCATCTTTTGGTCCAGATACCTTGAAAGAGTTACGTGAAGCTTGGTTGCAAGTCGATGGGTTGCCGCACGTGCATCACTTTCTCGATATGCATGACTACGGTGATGCCTTGGTGGGCGCGCAGTTTATGGACCCTGTGATGGATCGTGAGGATATGACGCTGACCTATGAATCGGTTGAGCGTTTGTTAAAAGATTTGAAGCAAGCAGGTGTTACCAATGCAGATAAGCAACGTAGAAAAGGTTTATTAGGTAAGGAGCGACTGCAGCAATTAAAAGCAGCGTATGAAATGCATCGACGTGATGAGCGATTGCCGTTGAGTTATGAAGTGATATACGGGCATGCGTGGGGCGCAGTGCAACAAAGGCAAGAAGGCGCAGTGATGGTGTCGCCTGAGAGTTTGCGAAAGTCATGAGCGGCATCTTTGTTACAGGTACTGACACTGACTGTGGAAAAACCACTGTCTCCGTTGCGCTACTCAATGCTTTGTTCGAGCAAGGTAAATCAGTCGCACCATTCAAACCTGTTGCGGCGGGTGCTGAGCAGATTAATGGTCAATGGCAAAACGATGATGCTTTGCGATTGATGCGGGCGGCAGATTGTTCGCTGCCATATGAGGCTGTGAATCCCTATTGTTTTCAGCAAGCGATATCACCGCATCTCTCTCGAGAAGGGCAGGCGATTGATGTGCAGCGTTTGTTGGCGCAATCGAACGCGTTACAAGCTGAGCATGATTTGGTTTTGGTGGAAGGTGCAGGGGGCTGGCTTGTTCCACTGGATGAGCAAATGGATGTTGCGGATTTAGCTCTGCAATTAGAACTGCCGGTATTGCTTGTAGTGGGCCTGCGTTTGGGTTGTTTGAATCATGCACGGTTAACTGAAAAAGCGATTTTGAGTAGCGGTGCGCCTTATCTGGGGTGGATTGGTTCGGTGGTTGATTCAAATATGCTGGCCTTAGATCAGAACATCGCAACTCTAGAGGAAAAACTGGAAGGTGCTTGCCTTGGGGTCTTGTCCAACGGTGCGTCCGGGATTCGCTTTAGACAGGGTGTGGACATCACTATGTGGTGTTCATAGCAGAAGCTAAACAAAAGTAGGAAAGCGACTACATTCAATTAGTTAATTAGAATATCCGAATATTTTTTTATAAAAAAACTTTGTAGATGAGCACAAAGTTATTTAATTGCTCTGCCCGTAACGCCTAGATAATCTCCACACTCAATAATTTGTTGGGACTGAAGTTTGTTCCTGTTCTTTAGCTGAGCTGTACGAGCTAAGACCAACAAAAACAATAATAAAGAGAGTCTAGCTAAGCAGCTGCGTTGTTATGGTAATTACTGAAATAGCGCCAAACCATCTCGAGGGAAGCATCCTTGTGCAACCCAATCAGTCGATGAACTGGCGAGAAACAAAATGGTTTTTACTTGCTACAGCCGTGATTCTCGGAGGAATCGCTGCGGCTTTTGCTTATCAAGGCTTTTGGATGATTCTTCCATTTGCTGGCATTGAACTTGCGGCATTGGCGTATTGTTCTTTGCGAGTGATTAAAGCTTCGCGACGTTGTCAATTAATCACGTTCACCCAAGATGAAGTGATTGTTGAAAAGGGACAGCGTCGATGTGGCACAGGCGGAGGTCCTGAGTCACGCTTTGCTATCCCACGTTGTTGGGCGCGCATTGAACTAGAGAAACGCATCGGATGGTATCCGTTGGCAGTCAATATCACCGCTTCGGGTAAGCGTGTTGAAGTTGGTGAGTTTCTTGCTGAAGAAGAGAAACAAGATTTAGCTAAACAGATAAAAGGTCTGTTGGCATAACGAACACTAAAAACCTAGGGGGAGACAGTGAGAGCATTTAAGAATTGGCTCGTTGCAGTCGTAGGAGCTACCGGTCTTAGCGCTGGTTCAGCTTTCGCAGACTACGCACTGAACATGCGTGAGGGTGTCACAGCCACCAGTCAGGCAAACTATGAAATCCACATGATCATCTTTTGGGTGTGTGTGGCGATTGGTATCGTGGTCTTCGGTGCCATGATTTATTCAATGATCGCTCACCGTAAATCCAAAGGTGCAGTGGCAGCTCAATTCCACGAGAGCACGTTGATGGAAATTGTTTGGACAGTGATTCCAATCGTGATCCTTATCAGTATGGCGATCCCAGCAACTAAAACGCTACTTGCGATGGAAGATACGTCTAACGCAGACATGACCATCAAAGTAACTGGCGTTCAATGGAAGTGGAAATACGATTACGTCGACGGTGCTGCTGAAGGTGTATCAATCATCAGTTCTCTCCATCCTGATCACAACGAAGCACGTCTTCTCAAGACCGGTCAGACCACTGAAAGCCTACGAGCTCAGTTTGGTGATCAGTACTTGTTGGATGTTGATAACCCTTTGGTTATTCCAACAGGCCAAAAGATTCGTTTCTTGCTAACGGCTGCAGATGTTATCCACGCGTGGTGGGTGCCTGATTTGGGCTGGAAGAAAGACGCTATTCCTGGTTTCGTAAACGAAGCATGGACCAAAGTAGACAAGCCTGGCGTTTATCGCGGTCAGTGTGCAGAGCTTTGCGGTAAGGACCACGGCTTCATGCCTATCGTAGTGGTTGCTAAAGACCCTGCAGATTACGCCAAGTGGGTTGAGTCTCAGAAAGGTGCGGCAGCGGATGCGGCAGCAGCAGCTGATCGAGTTTGGATGAAAGACGAACTCATCGCTAAGGGCGAGAAGGTTTACAACACCAACTGTGCAGCATGTCACCAAGCGAATGGCGCAGGCCTTCCTGGTGCATTCCCAGCGATTGCAGGTAGTGCGATTGCAAATGGTGCAGCAGCAGCTCACGTAGACACAGTTATGAACGGTCGTGCAGGTACTGCAATGGCCGCTTACAAAAGTATTTTGAACGATGTCGACATGGCGGCCGTACTGACATTCCAGCGTAACAGCTGGGGTAACAGTGGTTCGGTGATTCAGCCTGCTGATATCAAAGCAGTACGTTAAGACTTAAGAGGGTATAGCTATGAGTCACGAAGCAACTCACGACGGTCATGACGATCACGGTCCTGCTAAAGGCCTGATGCGTTGGGTGACAACGACTAACCATAAAGACATCGGTACTCTGTACTTGTTGTTTGCACTGGTGATGTTCTTCATTGGTGGTGCGATGGCGATGGTGATCCGTGCGGAATTGTTCCAGCCGGGTCTTCAGGTGGTTGATCCACAATTCTTTAACTCGATGACTACGGTTCACGCCTTGGTCATGATCTTTGGTGCGGTCATGCCAGCCTTTACAGGTTTAGCGAACTGGCTGATCCCAATGCAGATTGGCGCACCTGATATGGCGCTACCACGAATGAATAACTTCTCATTCTGGATTTTGCCATTTGCGTTCAGCTTGCTGCTGTCTACCTTCTTCATGGAAGGCGGCGGCCCTGCAGGCGGTTGGACTATTTATCCGCCATTGTCATTGCAAATGGGTGATGGTTTCCCATTCATGATCTTCGCTATTCACTTAGCGGGTATCAGTTCGATCATGGGTTCTATTAACGTTGTGGTAACTATCCTCAATATGCGTGCACCAGGCATGACATTGATGAAGATGCCATTGTTCGTCTGGACGTGGTTGATCACAGCTTACTTATTGATTGCAACCATGCCTGTATTGGCGGGTGCGGTTACTATGTTGCTGACCGATAAGTTCGCAGCGACTAGCTTCTTTAGCGCAGCTGGCGGCGGTGACCCAGTGATGTATCAACACATCTTCTGGTTCTTCGGTCACCCAGAGGTGTATATCTTGATTCTGCCTGCATTCGGTATCGTTTCAGCGATCGTACCTACCTTTGCGCGTAAGCCTCTGTTTGGCTACAGCTCAATGGTTTATGCAACAGCATCAATCGCGTTCTTGTCATTCATCGTATGGGCGCACCACATGTTTACTGTGGGTATGCCGGTAGTCGGTGAATTGTTCTTCATGTACGCGACCATGATGATTGCGGTACCAACGGGTGTGAAAGTCTTTAACTGGGTATCAACCATGTGGAAAGGCTCGATGACGTTTGAAACCCCAATGTTGTTTGCGATTGGTTTCATCATGATGTTTACCCTTGGTGGTTTCTCTGGCTTGATGTTGGCAATTGCACCAGCTGACTTCCAGTATCACGACACCTACTTCGTGGTAGCTCACTTCCATTACGTATTGGTAACCGGTGCGATCTACTCAATCATGGCAGCAGCGTATTACTGGCTTCCGAAGTGGACCGGAAACATGTACGACGAAACCTTGGGTAAGTGGCACTTCTGGATTTCAACAATCTCAGTAAACGTTTTGTTCTTCCCACAACACTTCTTAGGCTTGGCAGGTATGCCTCGTCGTATCCCAGACTATGCAGTTCAATTTGCAGACTGGAATATGATTTCGTCTATCGGTGGCTTTGTGTTCGGTCTTTCGCAGCTGATGTTCGTTGTTGTTATCTACAAAGCGATCAAAGGCGGCAAGAAAGCGACTGATCAAGTTTGGGAAGGCGCAACTGGCTTGGAGTTTGAGCAACTTTCGTCTCCACCGCCTTACCACAGCTTCAATGAAGCTCCAGTGATTAAGTAATGATGTATGCGCCCTCTCGTAGGGCGCGTTTTACTTGGAAGATCTCATGTCAAAAGATGTTGGTAAATCAAACGTAAGAATGGCGCTAACGCTCGGCGCTGTAGCGATTGGCTTCTTTGTGTTTGGTATTTACATGATGATTTCAAAGGCAGGCGCGTAAGCGTGCAAGAAAAAAAGAATCAACGTTCATTCTTCAAAATGGCTAGTGTGGCTGTGATGATGTTTGGCTTTGGTTATTTGCTGGTGCCTTTGTATGACATCTTTTGTGAGTTAACGGGCTTAAACGGTAAGACCGGTGTGACTACCGAGTCAGAAATCGCGGCTCAGTATCAGCCGGACAAAAACCGTTTAGTCACAGTGCAGTTCGTTGCGAACAACGCGAGCGACATGCCTTGGGACTTTAAGCCCTTGGTATCGACTATGCAGGTAACGCCTGGGCAGTTAACCGCTGCTCAGTTTGTTGCAAGTAATACAACACATACCGAAATGACGGGGCAGGCAGTGCCAAGCGTATCGCCTACTAAAGCGAGCCGTTATTTCAATAAAACAGAATGCTTTTGTTTTGAGAAACAATCTTTGGCAGCAGGTGAGTCCAAAGAGATGCCATTGCGCTTCGTGGTTGATCCACGTTTGCCTGATGACGTGAAAACATTGACCTTGGCTTACACCTTGTTTGATGTCTCAAATAAAACAGCAGCTAACTAATTTTGATGATCGTTTAAACGTTCATCTGACAAGAAAACTATAAGGGGGAAAAATGTCACATTCAGCGGATAGTTATTACGTCCCACATGGCAGTCATTGGCCAATCGTGGCAAGCGTTGCGCTAACGACCAGTGTGGTTGGTGCAGCAATGTGGTTCAACGGTACGGGCAGTGGCCCAATGGTTATGCTGCTTGGCTTAGCCATGACGTTCTTTATGATGTACGGCTGGTTCGGTACCACTGTGCGTGAAAGCTTGAAGGGTATGTATAACGAGCAAGTCGATCGTTCATTCCGTCAAGGCATGATGTGGTTCATCTTCTCTGAAGTCATGTTCTTCGCAGCCTTTTTTGGCGCTTTGTTCTATGCACGTGTTTTATCAGTGCCATGGTTGTTGGGTGAAGACGTATCAACTCACTTAACTTTGTGGTCTGGCTTTACTGAAACCTGGCCTACCAATGGTCCTAATAATGTCGGCGGTGAATTCCAGACAATGGGTGCATGGGGTATCCCAGCCATCAACACCTTGTTGTTGTTGACCTCAGGTGTGACGCTGACGATCTCTCACTGGGCGTTGAAAGCGGGTGACAAAAGTAAGACGGTACTTTGGTTGGCAGCTACGGTTGCACTTGGTGCGATCTTCTTAGGCTTCCAGGCTTACGAGTACATTCACGCATACGGTGACCTTAACCTGACTCTAGGTTCTGGTATCTACGGTTCAACCTTCTTTATGTTGACTGGCTTCCACGGTTTCCACGTAACCATTGGTACGGTGATGCTGTTCGTGATCATGTTACGTGCAAACAAAGCTCACTTTACTCACGAAAATCATTTCGCGTTCGAGGCCGTCGCTTGGTACTGGCACTTCGTTGACGTGGTGTGGTTGGGATTGTTTATCTTCGTTTACGTGTTGTAAGGAAGAAAATGAAGTGATTAGCGTAGCGGTACCGCGCTAATCAAACATAAGAGCGAGGCCGCTATGCGACCTCGCTTTTTTGCTTATTGCGCTGGTGGCTGTGGGTATAAGCCGTGCAACTGAATGACGTCAGTCGCACCCAAGATCATCAACAAGATAAATAAGCTGAGTGACAAGCCAACACGGAAGGTAAGTGCTTTAACCATACGGTTTGAGTCGCCGCCTTTATCTTTAACCAGATAAACCAGGCTTGAGCCAAGTGCGATGACGATGGCGACAA
>VMDJ01000169.1 GCA_008080925.1 Gammaproteobacteria bacterium | reverse complement strand
CCGCTGCTGTAAAACCGCACGCCAAGCTTTTTTTTGTCACGGAAAAGGGTAGCTCCGTTCAGTTTTCTCAAAGGCAAGAAAGTCATCCCGACTGATGGCGCTAACTCGTCGACCTACATCGTAAAAATCTAGTGTGGCGCCGGTGTTTTCAAGAAATTCAGTAAGGGTGAGGCTTGCGTTCATTATTCCAACCAATCGATGAGATGGCATTCTAAGTTATCCGCCTCGTCTTCACAGATGGTCCGATCGCATACGCGCATACCGGCACCAATCACCGAATCCGGGTCACCGGTGATAAGGGGGTGCCATTGAGGCAAAGGTTTTCCCTCGGCGAGTAATCGGTAACTGCAGGTCTTCGGAAGCCAGTAAGGGTCAACCAAAGTATCGAGGGTGATGGTCACGCAATCAGACACTCGGGTAGAGCGATTTTTGTAATCGGTACAACGACCTGTGTCGGTATCAAGAAGCCGACAGTGCACATTGGTGAAATAGATTTCCCCGGTATCTTCATCCTCTAAACGATGCAGGCAGCATTTTGCGCAGCCATCACAAAGTGATTCCCACTCATCTCGAGTGAGTTCAGAAAGAGATTTTTCTTCCCAAAATGGTGCATTTGGACTTGACATGTGGTGCATTCTAACGCGCTTGGCGCACAATATTAGGGTTTAATTATTAACAGGCGGGATGGTAAATGATAAAAAGTCATATTTTGCGTTATATTACCCATGTGAAATATAAAATTAACGTTATAAGTTATTGTTTAAATGATAAAAATAGGTATTGGTCAAAAAGTGACCATTTTAATAAACTTATAACGAATACGCCGTCTAGGTCGTCAATTTTTCAGTTTCCTAACAGAGTTATCCACAGGGTCTGTGGAAAACTTCCGCTCAAATCAGGGTATGATTTAGCCAATCTCACCTAAGGTATTGATGCACGAGTATTTTGCAAAAATGTCCGCTCCTGAAACGACTGCCTCAGCCCCTCTTCCGGAAAATCAAATCCGTCTTATCGAGCAATTCGCCGATGCATTATGGATGGAAAGAGGCTTATCTAAAAATACTTTAGCGGCCTATCAAAATGATTTACGTCATGCGGCTACATGGTTGGTGGATAACAACTCATCACTTGATAAAGCGGGACGACAAGATCTTTTGGGCTACCTTGCCAGTTTGGTCGATCAGCGGGTACAGCCAAGGACTAGCGCGCGTCGTCTGTCGAGTTTGCGACAGTTTTATCAGTTAGCCGTACGTGAGCATTGGCTCACAGAAGATCCGAGTGCATTGATCGAAGCACCTAAGTTAGGTCGACCTTTACCTAAGTCGTTGAGTGAGCAAGATGTTGAGGCCTTATTGATGGCCCCAGACGTCGAGACACCTGAAGGTGAGCGTGATCGCTGCATGTTGGAGTTGCTGTATGCAACAGGTCTGCGGGTGAGTGAATTGGTCTCATTGCAGGTTAATGAAGTGAGCCTGTCGCAAGGCTTGGTTCGCATCACCGGTAAAGGTGGAAAAGAACGCTTAGTGCCGATGGGTGAAGAAGCCGCAGATTGGTTGCGCCGTTTTAGTGCGGGTGGTCGAGCTGAGTTACTCAAAGCACAACCCTGTGATGCTTTTTTTCCAACAAGACGTGGTGATGCAATGACTCGACAGGCTTTTTGGTATCGCATTAAAAAGCATGCTGCCACGGCTGGGATAAAAACTGAGCTATCGCCACATACCCTACGTCATGCCTTTGCTACACATTTGATTAATCACGGTGCTGACCTTCGTGTCGTGCAGTTACTGTTAGGACATAGTTCATTGTCCACGACGCAGATTTATACCCACGTGGCACGTGAGCGTTTAGCCAGTCTGCATCAGAAGCACCATCCACGTGCCTAGGAACTTGTTACGCGATTCGCGTGTCTGCTGTGATAGCCTTTGCGGCGTTTCCGATTAACAACCAAGGAAGAAACATGCGTTTAATCACATTGGGAGTGATGGCTTTAACTTTATTTAGCAGTGCTGTGATGGCTCAGCCGGCATCATCTGAGGCAGATAAAGCCGTGCGTGCTGCATTGGCGGCTAAGCTGCCTATTCTGACGATCGATGAAGTGAACACCACTCCGGTCAATGGTCTTTACGAAGTGGTCTACGGCACTAACCTGATTTATGTCACTTCGGATGGTCGTTTCTTGATGCGTGGCGATATCGTTGATCTTGAATCACGTGAGCTGCTGACAGAGAACCGTAAGCGTGATTTGAAACAAGCTAAGCTCGCATCGCTTAATGAAGACGACATGATTATTTATGGTGATAAATCATTGCCTTATCAAGTAACCGTGTTTACTGATATCGATTGTGGCTACTGCCGCAAGCTGCACAGCCAAATCAAAGAGTACAACGAAGAAGGTATCCGTATTCGTTACTTGGCGTATCCGCGTTCAGGCATCATGCGCGATGGCAAGATGACCGAATCTGCGGCATTAGCTGAATCTGTTTGGTGTGCTGATGACAAGCATGCGGCGTTAACTGATGCGAAAGCGGGCAATGATGTGCCTATGAAAAGTTGTGGCAGTCCGGTTGCTGCGCAATACGAGTTAGGCCAAGATTTTGGCGTGACGGGAACGCCTGCCTTGTTATTCAACGATGGTGAGTTGGTTCCAGGTTATGTGCCGCCTAAGCGTTTAGCCGCGGCATTGAAAGCGCAGAAGAAATAATTATTCGTCTCGCAGGCGCTTGAGTTCGTATAAGTACTCAAGTGCTTCGCGAGGAGATAGCTCATCTGGGTTGATCTGATCGAGATGCTCAAGCACAGCGGATGGCGACTCGCTTGTCTCAGCGGTAAATAACGACAACTGATCATGCGTATTTCGCTCTGAAGCTTGTTGCTCTAGTTCTTTTAGGCGTGTCTTGGCTTGTGCGATCACCATTTTTGGTACGCCAGCCAATGCGGCTACCTGTAAGCCATAGCTCTGATTCGCGGGGCCTTCTTTAACCGCATGTAAAAAAACAATCGAATCGCCGTGCTCAACCGCATCAAGATGCACATTACTGATGGTGGAGACTTCTTCAGGTAGAGCGGTGAGCTCGAAGTAATGCGTTGCAAATAAAGTGAACGCTTTAATCGATTTGGCCAGTTGAATAGCGCATGCCCAAGCTAGCGATAAACCATCGAATGTGCTGGTGCCACGACCAATCTCGTCCATTAAAACAAGTGACTGTTCTGTCGCGTTATGCAGAATGTTTGCGGTCTCTTCCATCTCTACCATGAAGGTTGAGCGGCCACCCGCAAGATCATCCGATGCACCAATTCGCGAGAAGATCCGGTCAATGGGTCCCAGGGTGGCTGAGCTAGCCGGTACAAAACTACCTGCATAGGCGAGTAGGGTGATCAATGCCGCTTGTCGCATGTAAGTCGACTTACCGCCCATGTTGGGGCCAGTGATAATTAACATGCGCTGTTTGTCATCGAATTGCACATCGTTAGCTACAAAAGGTGTATTGCTAACGTGTTCAACAACAGGATGACGACCTTGCTCGATAACAATGCCAGGTGTGTTACAAAGGGTTGGGCGTGCAAAGTTTAATGACTCAGCGCGCTCGGCTAAATTACACAGAACATCTAACTCAGCAATGCTGCGCGCACTAAGTTGTAATGTACCTAAGCATGCTTGCAAGGTGCTGATTAAAGCTTCATAGAGTGCTTTCTCGCGAGACAGTGATCGCTCGCGTGCTGATAACACTTGGTCTTCAAACTTTTTAAGCTCGGGGGTGATGAAGCGTTCAGCGCTTTTTAATGTTTGGCGACGTACATAATCGTCGGGTGCATCTTTCGCGCGCCCCTTACTGATCTCAATGTAATAACCATGAATACGGTTATAGCTCACCTTGAGTGTTTCGATGCCCGTACGTGCACGCTCACGTGTTTCAAGATCAAGTAGGAATTGATCAGCGTTTTGTGACAAGGCGCGTAGCTCATCTAATTCACTGTCATAACCTTCGGCTAAAACACCACCATCTCGGATCACAACAGGTGGGTTTTCAACAACAGCTGAAACGAGCAGTTGATGTGTATCAGGATGCTGACTGATCTCGGTGGCAAGCGAAGCGATAGCGTCGTGTTGAATAGTCGAGAGTTGCGCTTGCAGCTCTGGCAGCTGTCCTAAGCCATCTCGAAGTAGCGCCAAGTCTCTTGGTCGAGCTGAACCTAGGGCAACACGAGCCAAGATACGTTCGAGATCACCAATACCATCGAGTGTGTTACCGATGGCTTGGTATTGCTGTTGCAGCATCAATGTTTCGATGACGTCATGTCGTTGCGAAACTTTTTCGATATCGCGCAAAGGTTGATTGATCCAACGCCCCAATAAGCGACTACCCATCGCGGTATGACATTGATCTAACAAACCAACGATCGAATGTTTTCTACTGCCATTACTGGCGTGATTAATCTCAAGGTTTTGACGGGTTGCGGCATCAACAACGACAAACTGGTCGCGATGCTCTAATCGAATTCCAGTGATGTGCGGTAAAGCCATCTGTTGGGTTTCGTTGACATATTGCAGCAAAGCACCCGCTGCGGTGATGACATGCGGATGATCGGCAAGTCCAAAGCCACCTAAGTCACGCGTTTTAAACTGATCACATAACAAGCGCTGTGCGACATCGATATCAAAGTGCCAATCAGGACGTTTGGTTAAACCTCCTTTATGCCAACGGCTCAGTTGCCAGTCAAAGTTTTCTGCGATGAGTAGCTCAGCAGGTTGTAAGCGTTGCAGCTCAGCTGCCACAGCTTCGGATGAGTTGAGTTGTTGTGCGTTGAATTGGCCGCCAGTTAAATCCAACCAAGTCAGGGCAAAGATGTCACCTTGTTGATAAAGCGCTGCAAGTAAATTATCGCGACGCTCATCCATCAAAGCTTCATCAGACACGGTACCCGGGGTGACGACTCGAGCCACTTTGCGCTCAACCGGTCCCTTGCTTGTTGCAGGGTCGCCAACTTGCTCACAAATCGCGACAGATTCACCGAGCTTAACCAGTTTGGCGAGATAGCCTTCTGCTGCGTGATACGGCACACCGGCCATCGGAATTTTATTACCGCCCGATTTGCCGCGTGCGGTGAGTGTGATGTCGAGTAGGCGCGCGGCTTTTTCGGCATCTTCATAGAAGAGCTCGTAAAAATCGCCCATGCGGTAAAACACCAAGCGATCTGGGTGATCGGCTTTGATGCGCAGATACTGCTGCATCACGGGAGTGTGTTGAGGGGCGTTATCGCTCACGCAAGATCAGCTAAGGTTGTAGTGCTTTTCAACGTCTTTGGTGATGTTCCAGACGCACTTCATACCTTTAGGAAAAGTGATTAAATCGCCGCGCTTGAACGCTTGTGGCTCACCACCTTCTGGAGTCACCGTAAATTCACCGCGCAGGATGTAGCACGTCTCGGTGGCGTGATATTCCCAGTCAAAGGTGCTGACTTCTTTGCGCCAAATAGCCCAGTCGTAAACGCCAAGCACCTCACATTTCATCGGAGAGGCGTTGCGCTCTACCAAAATCTCATTGTTCATAAAGCAATCCTGAAGCATCGAATGTCGATGAAAAACGTATTGTACCGAATGCGCTTTTTCTTGTTTGTGCGAATGCGAGCTATGCCAGAATGAGGCATGCAAAAAGTCCTCCAAGAGATCGCTGAAAAGGCGTTAAAGCAGCACATCGTGATTGCCACAGCCGAGTCATGTACGGGCGGTTGGATCGCTCAACAGCTCACTGAGTTATCCGGTTCAAGTGCTTGGTTTGATCGCGGGTTTATTACCTACAGTAATGAGGCCAAGCAGCAGATGCTTGGCGTTTCAGCACACACCCTTGAGCAGCATGGCGCGGTCAGCGAAGCGGTTGTCCGAGAGATGGCAGAAGGTGCGCTGGCAAACAGCTCGGCTAATCTCACCATTGCCGTGAGTGGTATTGCAGGGCCAACTGGTGGTACGGCAGAGAAGCCAGTCGGTCTGGTCTGGATGGCTTGGGCTATTAAAGACGGCAAGGTCGATGCAGAGTCGCAAGTTTTTGCCGGCGATCGTGCTGAAGTCAGATATCAGGCTGTTGAATATGTTCTGCGAGGAATTACTTCTCGAATCAGCTGATCCGAGAAAAGATGCAAAAAAGTGTAAAAAAAGTGCATTTCAGACTAGAAAACAAAAAGAGAACAAACTACACTTCTGTGTAACAGCTAAAAACACCATGTAGGGGAGAGAACCAATGGATGAGAATCGCAAAAAAGCACTAGCCGCTGCACTGACTCAGATCGAAAAGCAGTTTGGTAAAGGTTCGGTCATGCGTATGGGTGATGGCACGGCAATACGCGACATCGAAGCGGTTTCAACCGGTTCTCTAACCCTTGATATTGCCCTCGGCATTGGCGGTATTCCAAAGGGCCGTGTCATCGAGATCTATGGTCCTGAATCATCAGGTAAAACCACCATGACATTGCAGTGTGTGGCAGAAGCACAAAAGATTGGTGGCACCTGTGCCTTCGTTGACGCTGAGCACGCACTAGATCCTCTTTACGCTGAAAAGCTCGGGGTAGATATGGATGAGCTACTTGTTTCTCAGCCAGATACCGGTGAGCAAGCACTCGAAATTACCGACATGTTGGTACGTTCAGGCGCGGTTGATGTGATCGTTGTCGACTCAGTTGCTGCATTAACACCTAAAGCTGAAATTGAAGGTGAGATGGGTGATTCTCACGTTGGCTTGCAAGCACGTTTGATGTCACAAGCTTTGCGTAAGCTGACCGCAAACATCAAAAAATCAAACTGTATGGTGATCTTCATCAACCAGATCCGTATGAAGATCGGTGTGATGTTTGGTTCGCCAGAAACCACAACTGGTGGTAACGCATTGAAGTTCTACTCATCAGTTCGCCTAGATATCCGCCGCATTGGCGCGATCAAAAAAGGCGAAGAAGTGATCGGTAACCAGACACGCGTTAAGGTGGTGAAGAACAAAGTTGCACCACCGTTTAAACAAGCAGAGTTTGAAATTCTGTACGGCGAAGGTGTTTCACGCGAGGGAGAGATCATCGAGCTGGGTGTTGCCATGGGTCTGATCGAAAAGGCGGGCGCTTGGTACAGCTGTAATGGTGATCGCATCGGTCAGGGAAAAGAAAACGTTCGTAACTACCTTAAAGAGAACCCTGAGTTAGCGAAGTCACTCGAAGCACAGATTCGTGAAGCAGCGATGCCTAAAGCGCAAGCGGCACCACAAGCTGAAGACGAAAACCAAGACGAGATGTCTGATCAGGAGTAATCCTTGACTGACTATACGTCTGAGCTACTTGATCTCGAAGCAGCGGGGGTGCGTTACCTCGCTGCGCGAGAACATAGCCGCTACGAGCTGACTCAAAAGCTCGCTAAAAAGACTGAGAATCCCGCCCTCATAGACCGTTTGCTCAATGATTTTGAGCGTCGAGGACTGCTGTCCGATGAAAGGTTTACCGAACAATATGTTCACATGCGCACTCGTCGTGGTTATGGCCCCTTGCGTATTCGTGATGAATTGCGTCAGCGCGGTGTTGATCCATCGTTGATTGAGGATTGGATCGATATCAATGGTTCGGAATGGCGCGCACACCTCTCCGAAGTGGCTGCACATAAATTCGGTCTCGAGCGTGCTATTGAGACCAAAGACCAAGCGAAGCGAGCGCGCTTTTTACAATATCGTGGATTCCCTGAAAATCTGATTCGCCGCTATTTGTGGGACTAAGTCTTCAAACCCTTTGTTTTAGCGCCATTTATCTGCATTTTTAGGTGTTCTCATGGGTGACTTTTAAGTGATTTCCCCATAACATTCCGCCTCTGTTTTTTTAACCGCACAAGCCAGATGAAAACTAGCGCTGAGATCCGTTCTGCCTTTTTGAATTACTTCGCCGAGAATGGCCACCAAGTTGTGGATTCAAGCCCATTGGTGCCAGGTAATGACCCAACGCTATTGTTCACCAACGCGGGCATGGTGCAGTTCAAAGATGTCTTTACTGGCAAAGATCAGCGCAGCTACAACCGCGCGACCACCTCGCAGCGTTGCGTGCGTGCTGGTGGTAAACACAACGACCTCGAAAATGTCGGCTACACCGCGCGTCACCACACCTTCTTTGAGATGCTGGGTAACTTCAGCTTTGGTGACTACTTCAAGCGTGAAGCGATTAACTACGCTTGGGGCTTCTTAACCGAGGTTTTGCAGCTTCCAAAAGATAAGTTGTGGGTCACTGTTTACGAAAGTGACGATGAAGCCGCTGAGATTTGGTTAAAAGAGATCGGTGTGGATGAGTCGCGTTTCACCCGCATTGGCGATAAAAAGGGCGGAAAGCCATTTGAGAGCGATAACTTCTGGTCGATGGGGGATACCGGTCCGTGTGGTCCATGTTCTGAGATCTTTTATGACCACGGTGATCACATCTGGGGTGGCCCTCCTGGTTCACCAGAAGAAGACGGTGATCGTTATATCGAGATCTGGAATCTCGTTTTCATGCAGTTCAATCGCGATGCAAGCGGTGAGATGACACCACTACCTAAGCCATCGGTAGATACTGGTATGGGCTTAGAGCGTTTGGCAGCTGTACTGCAGCACGTGAATTCAAACTACGAGATCGATTTATTCCAAGCGTTGATTAAAGCGGCAGCTACTGCAACGGGCACCAAGGATCTCGAGTCGAAATCATTACGCGTTATTGCAGACCATATTCGTTCATGCGCATTTTTGATCGTGGATGGCGTACTGCCAGGTAATGAAGGTCGCGGTTATGTATTACGCCGCATTATCCGTCGCGCAATTCGTCACGGTTACCAATTGGGTCAGCAACAGCCTTTCTTCCATTCGCTTGTTAAAGCGCTAGATGAACAGATGGGTGATGCTTATCCAGAACTGCGTGCAGCTAAGGCGCATGTAGAGCGCGTGCTGAAAGTAGAAGAAGAACGTTTTGCGGAAACCATCGAGCAAGGCTTACGTATTCTTGATGATGCGATTGGGTCTCTCAAAGGCAAGACGATTCCAGGCGAGATTTTATTTAAGTTGTACGACACCTATGGCTTCCCGCTCGATCTGACCGCAGACATTGCACGTGAGCGTGAGCTTGAGGTGGATGAAGATGGCTTTAATCGTGAGATGGAAGCACAGCGTGAGCGTGCGCGTGCTGCAAGTAACTTTGGTTCAGCACAATCAGCGGATGTTCAAATCGACGGCGAAACCGACTTTACAGGTTATGAGCGTTTAGATGATCAAGCCACTGTCATTGCGTTGTTCAAAGACGGCACGAGTGTTGATCAGCTCAATACGGGTGAAGAGGGCTTGGTCATTCTTGATCGCACGCCTTTCTATGCGGAATCTGGTGGTCAGGTTGGTGATACGGGTGAGCTAGTCAGTAACTCAGTGGCGTTTTCGGTATCTGATACGAAAAAGCAGGGCGGCTCAGTCTTTGGTCATGTTGGTTCACTTAAACAAGGTGAGCTGCATATTGGCGATAACGTGGCAGCGAAGGTAGATAACTCGCGTCGTAAACAAATTGCGCTTAACCACTCAGCAACACACTTACTGCATGCGGCATTACGCCATGTGTTGGGTGATCACGTTCAGCAAAAAGGTTCGTTAAACGATGCAGGTCGTTTACGTTTTGACTTCTCTCATTTCGAACCAATCTCTCGCGAACAGCTGATTGAGATTGAACGTTTGGTGAATGATCAGATTCGTGAAAACCATATGGTTGAAACTCGCATCATGGCGATCGAAGACGCTAAACAAGCCGGTGCAATGGCGCTGTTTGGCGAGAAGTACGATGACCAAGTGCGTGTGCTGCGTATGGGTGATTTCTCTGTGGAGCTGTGTGGCGGCACTCACGTGCGTTCACTTGGCGATATCGGTCTATGTAAGATTGTGATGGAAACCGGTATTGCATCAGGCGTGCGTCGTATTGAAGCAGTGACCGGATCACATGCAATTGAATACATTGAGCGTGACGAAGATCGTTTGATGCATGTTGCGAGCATGGTGAATGCATCGCGCGATGAAGTTGAAGATAAGTTGAGCAAGATGATTGAGCAGAATAAAAAGCTCGAGAAAGAATTGCAGCAACTTAAATCTAAGTTAGCCGCTTCTGCAGGTTCTGATTTGGTATCACAAGCCATTGAAGTCAATGGCGTGAAAGCGCTTGCCGCTCGCTTAGATGATGTCGAAGTTAAAAGCCTTCGCGACATGCTGGATCAGCTGAAGAACAAACTGGGTTCAGGTGTTGTGCTACTCGCCGCGGTGAACGGCGATAAAGTGAACCTGATTGCGGGTGTGACTAAAGACTTGGTTGGTCAGTACAAAGCCGGTGACTTGGTCAAGATCGCGGCTGAGAAAGTTGGTGGTAAAGGCGGTGGCCGCCCAGACATGGCGCAAGCCGGTGGCACAGATCCATCGGGTGTGGCAGAAGCGCTTGCGTTGGTTGAAACCTATATTCAACAGCAGTCGAGCTAAGACCTTTTAAAAAACACATAAATCGCGTCTAATGGCGCGCTTTTCGCAGCAGCAGGGTGTTGTTGCATGACTTAAAGAACAGGAAAACGATGGCATTAATCGTTCAAAAATACGGTGGCACCTCAGTGGGTACTGTTGAGCGTATTCAAAACGTGGCAAACCGCGTTAAGAAGTCACGCGATGCAGGTGACCAAGTGGTTGTGGTGGTCTCAGCGATGTCGGGTGAAACCAATCGATTGATTGGCTTAGCTAACGATATTAGCTCAGCGCCTAATCCTCGTGAGATGGATGTATTGGTTACTACAGGTGAACAGGTCACTATCGCGTTGCTTTCTATGGCATTGCAAGAGATTGGCTGCGATGCGCGCTCTTATACTGGCGGTCAGGTTCATATCTTGACCGATAACGCACACGGCAAGGCCCGTATCACTGATATCGATGATGCACGTGTTCGTGCCGACCTTGATGCAGGTCGTGTTGTGGTTGTCGCGGGTTTCCAAGGTGTGGATGAAGATCGCAACATCACAACATTGGGTCGTGGTGGTTCGGATACCACTGCAGTGGCAATGGCAGCAGCATTGAAAGCTGATGAATGTCAGATCTTTACTGACGTGGATGGTGTTTACACCACCGAC
Source organism: Gammaproteobacteria bacterium (assembly GCA_008080925.1). Lineage (GTDB taxonomy): Bacteria > Pseudomonadota > Gammaproteobacteria > Chromatiales > Chromatiaceae > VMDJ01. The sequence goes on along the minus strand of VMDJ01000169.1, from coordinate 15,476 downwards.
CCACGCGTAGAACCTAAAGCGCGTAAGTTAGATCGCATCACCTTTGAAGAGATGCTGGAGATGGCGAGCTTAGGCTCGAAAGTTCTTCAGATCCGTTCAGTAGAATTCGCAGGCAAGTACAACGTGCCTCTACGTGTCCTCTCGAGTTTCGAAGATGGTGGTGAGGGCACCTTAATTACTTTTGAGGAAGATGGCGTGGAAGCGGCAAAAATTTCTGGAATCGCATTTAACCGAGACGAAGCAAAACTTACTATTCGTGGTGTACCTGATCAGCCAGGCGTGGCTTACAAGATTTTAGGCCCAATCGGTGCGGCAAACATCGAAGTCGACATGATCGTTCAGAACATCTCCAACGATGACACCACTGACTTCACCTTTACGGTTAATCGTGGCGAGTACAAAAAAGCACACAAGATTTTGACTGAGACCGCAAATACTCTGGGTGCACGCGAAGTGGTCGGTGACGACGCGATCGTTAAGGTCTCGTTGGTTGGTGTAGGTATGCGCTCACATGCCGGCATTGCGAGCCAGATGTTCGAGTGCTTGTCGAAAGAAAACATCAACATTCAGATGATTTCGACCTCTGAAATTAAGATTTCGGTGGTCATTGACGAGAAATACTTGGAGTTAGGTGTTCGTGCGCTGCACAAAGCGTTCGGCTTAGATGAAGCTTAATTCGACACAAAAACTTTGAGTAATTGGTGTGAGTTGTTAAACTTGCGCCCTCTAAATGAAGACATATGAGCCCGCGGTCATGGATGAACAGGCCGGTGGCGAATAAAGGAGAAAGCCATGCTTATTTTGACCCGCCGCGTAGGTGAAACATTGATTATCGGTGACGAAGTCTCGGTAACTGTTCTTGGCGTTAAGGGTAACCAGGTACGTATCGGTGTAAATGCACCTCGTGATGTGTCTGTTCACCGCGAAGAAATCTACGAGCGCATCAAGACTGAAGACGACGCTCCGTCGAATTCATAAAACCCAATTAGGAGACGTGGCCGAGAGGCTGAAGGCGCTCCCCTGCTAAGGGAGTATAGGGTTAATAGCTCTATCGAGGGTTCGAATCCCTCCGTCTCCGCCATTACATCAAGCCTTTGAGGTTCTGCCTCAAAGGTTTTTTTGTGCCTGTTTGTCCATTAGTGATTCGTTATAAAAATCGGTGTAAGGTCGACACAGATACCAGTATTAGTATTTAGCACGGACTGCTCATATGAACTTAGTTAACCGATTTTTCTCTCAGGCCAAACGTTTTGGTGATAAACCATTTGTGGGCGTTAAGTCTTCTAATGAATGGCAGACGCAAAGCTGGCAGCAGATTGCGGATCAGGTGGCACGCGTCACGCTCCTCTTAACGCAACAAGGTGTCCAGCCAGGTGATCGAGTCCTATTGATTGCGGAGAACCGTCCGGAATGGGCGATAGCTGATCTGGCGATTATGGCTACAGGTGCGATCGTTGTTCCGGCATACACAACACACACCGTGAATGATCTTCGACATGTGCTTGAATTGACCGAGCCTAAGATGGTCATTGTGTCGAGTAAGGTATTAGCTGAGCGGGTGTTGAAAGCGAATGTTGATCATGGCTGCTTGTCGCACTTAATGCTGATGGATGAGTTGAGTGACTTATCGCTAGATAATGTTCAGCAGATCGCATGGCCTTCTAATACACAACAAGTCGCTTGGCCTGATGTGGCATCAATAAAATCTGATGACATCTGCGCCCTGATCTTTACCTCCGGCACGGGCGGTAAGCCCAAAGCAGCTATGCTGACGCACGCGAATATTCTGCAAAATGTGGATGCGGCAGAAAAAGTGGTCAGAGAGATTCCTATCAATGAGAACGACCGCTTCATGTCATTTTTACCTCTGGCACATGCCTATGAGCATATGGCAGGTCTGCATTTGCCCATTACGTTGGGCAGTGAGATTTATTACTGCGAATCTTTAGATAAGTTGGCGCAGTATTTAGCTGAAGTGTCACCAACGGTCTCGACGGCTGTGCCACGTTTATATGACACGCTCTACAGCAAGATTCGCGCAGGGGTAGATAAGTCGAGCAACTTTAAAAAGACGCTCTTTGCCAAAACGTTGGATATCGGTCGGCGTCGTTTCTTGGGTGAGTCGTTATCGATTGTCGATCGGATGATTGATCCATTACTGAGCGTGCTGGTGCGTAAAAAACTCAAAGCTCGCTTTGGTGGTCGCATTAAGTATTTTGTCTCGGGTGGTGCTGCGCTAAACCCAGAGGTGGGTTTGTTTTTCTCATCGCTAAATATCGGCATCTTGCAGGGCTATGGTCAAACAGAAGCGGCTCCACTGATCAGTGTGAATTTACCCAACAAAATCAAAATGGCCAGTGTCGGTCCTGCGATTGATGGGGTAGAGGTAAAGCTCAGCGATGCAGGTGAACTGCTCGTAAGAGGCGATAACGTTATGAAAGGTTATTGGCGTGATGAGAATGCTACGGCAATGACGATTAAAGATGGCTGGCTGTATACCGGTGACTTAGCTGATATAGATGAAGATGGCTACATCACCATTAGTGGCCGTGCAAAAGACCTCATTGTGACATCGGGTGGCGATAACGTAGCGCCAGTAAAAATCGAAAGCCTGCTGACGCTTGAAGATGAGATTGCTCAAGCGGTGATTGTCGGTGATGGTCGTTCATGGCTCAGCGCAGTAATTGTACCTGAAGAAGACTTTGTTAAATCACTTGGTGAAGATAAAGACCTGCATACTGAACTTGCCAAAGTGGTTAAACGAGCGAATGAATCGCTGAGCTCAATCGAGCGTATTCGTAAATTCATTGTGCGTGATGAGATGTTTTCTATCGAGAATGGCTATGTCACACCAACGCAAAAGATAAAGCGCGCCAAAGTAATCGAAGATTATGCGGATCAAATTGATGCGCTCTATACCCGAGGCTAAGGGATGCGTTTAAAGCTATTTAGCGCCAAGGCTTATGATATTGCCAGTTTTGATCGTGAATGCTCTGGAGCTATTGAGCTGAGCTATACCGATGAGGCGCTAACCACTGCGACGATTGATCAAGCTGCGGGTTGTGATGCAGTCTGTGCCTTTGTGAATGATCAGTTAGATGAGCCGGTGTTATCCGGCTTAGTCAAACATGGCGTTAAACATGTCTTATTGCGTTGTGCAGGGTTTGATCGTGTTGATGTGCAAGCCGCTAAACGCTTAGGTCTTTGTGTGAGTCGTGTGTCGTCTTATTCGCCACATGCGGTTGCAGAGCATGCCGTTATGTTGATGTTGGCATTGAACCGTCGATTATTGAAAGCGCAGCAACGTCAGCAACATGCGGACTTCACCTTAGATGGCTTAGTTGGACGTGACCTGGCTTCACTAACAGTGGGTGTCTATGGCGTAGGTCGTATTGGTCAGGTGGTCGCGTCAATTGTTAAAGGCTTTGGCGCGCGTGTGTTGCTCAGTGACCCTGTGCAAGGTTCGTCTGACCTGGGTGAGTGGGTATCGCCAGATCAGTTACTCAGCGATTCAGATATTGTCAGTTTGCATATGCCGATGTGTGATACGAATCATCATCTAATCAATGCAGATCGTTTATTGCAGATGAAACCTCACGCTTTACTCGTCAATACTTCGCGAGGTTGTTTGGTGGATGTGCTTGCTGTTATGTCGGCATTAGATGCAGGTCGGCTAGGGGGTTATGCCGCAGATGTGTATGAGCATGAAGCGGGCATCTTCTTTAATGCGCATGACACATTGAGTGATGCAGTGTTGGCGCAGATGATCGAGCGGGATGATGTCATCCTGACTCCGCATCAGGCCTTTTTGACCGAAGAGGCGCTCCGCGATATCGCGCAGACGACATTGCAGAATGCTGTCGCATTTTCGTCTGGCCAAAAGCTGCCGGAAAGCGATGTGGTTGTCGCTTAAGCTATTGATTATTCATCACTTAGTGGCCGCCTGATAACGTCTAAGAAAAATCTATTCGAGCCTATTTTGATTTCTGATACACTTTTCAAAAAGTCCATCAGAGGTCCCTATGCCAAGAGGCGGAAAGCGCGACGGTGCCGGTCGCAAGCCTAATCCCACCAAGCCAGTTCGCGTGCCGGTAGCGCACGTCGATCAGGTAAAGCTGTGGTTGAGTACGCTTAAGCAAGATCAGGTCGAGGTGCTGCATCCTAAGCTCGATAGCGCAACCATTGCGGTGCCGTTGTATAGCTCGCAAGTGCGTGCAGGTTTTCCGAGTCCTGCGGATGACTACATCGAAAACCAGCTCGACCTGAATGAGTACCTGATTAAAAGTCCGGCATCGACCTTCCTCTTAAAAGTGCAAGGCGACTCGATGATAAACGCGGGTATTCACGAGGGCGATATCTTGGTGGTCGATCGCTCGATTGACCCGAAGAGTGGCAAGGTGGTGATCGCTGCGGTGAATGGCGAGCTCACGGTTAAGACCTTAATTCGTCGTGCCGGTACAGTGACCTTACGTGCCGAGAATGATGCATATCCTGATATCCGTATCTCAGAAGAAAGTGATTTGATCATCTGGGGTGTGGTGACTTCTGTCGTACGCAAGGTGTGATGCATGTACGCCTTGTGTGACTGCAATAGTTTTTATGCCAGCTGTGAGCGACTCTTTCGACCTGACTTACACGGTAAGCCCGTCGTGGTGCTCTCGAATAACGATGGCTGCTTGATCGCACTCACGCCAGAAGCTAAAGCGCTCGGCTTTAAAATGGGCATGGTTTATTTCAAAGTCAAAAAAGATCTCGAGCGATTGGGCGTGTTTGTTTTCTCATCTAACTATCCTTTGTATGCCGATCTTTCTAATCGTGTGAAAACAATCTTAGATGGCATGTTTCCGGTACAAGAGATCTATAGCATTGATGAATCCTTTGGTACGCACATACCAGATAGCTGGCAATGCGAGCCGTACGGGCGTGAGATTAAAAACCGAGTGGAGCAACATACAGGTATCCCTGTCGCTGTAGGGTTTGGTGCGACACGCACATTGGCCAAGCTTGCGAACCGATGGGCAAAGAAAACGCAATGGTTTGAGGGGGTAGTGAGTTGGTCAGAGTTGAGTCCACATCAAGCACAGATGCTGCTGAAGAAAACACCAGCAGATGATGTCTGGGGTATTGGTTATCGCATTGCACGCCGCTTAGAAGAGGTGGGTGTAAAAACGGCATGGGACTTTATGCAAGTACAGCCGCGCGATATTCGTGGTGTGTTTAATGTCACCTTAGCCAAGACTCATCGTGAGTTATGGGGTGAGTCTTGCTTGCGTGTAGAAGATATCGAGAATCAAACACCTAAGCAGATTGTTTCAAGTCGTTCGTTTGGTGCACGTGTTGAATCAAAGCTGCTGCTGCAACAAAGCTTGTCGCAATATGTAAGCCGTGCAGCTGAAAAGCTACGTAAACACCAACTCAAAGCACAGCAGCTGAGTGTATGGATTCGCACCAGTCCGTTTGATCAGTCGCAGCCATATTACGCACCCGCGCAAACATACAGCTTAGCGATACCGTCTGATGATTCGCGCGAGTTCGCTGCGATCACACGTCAGTTATTAGATCGTATCTACAAACCGGGAAAGGAGTACCACAAAGCAGGCGTCATGCTAGGTGAGCTTGTTGATGCTCATCGTGTGCAACCTGATCTGTTTGCTTCACGCCCAGAATCGACATTGATGAGTACCTTGGACCGTATCAATCAGCGATACGGCAAACGAAAGATGGTGCTGGGGTCAAATTTAAGAGACCAGCAATGGAAGATGCGGCAAAATATGCGCTCACCATCCTATACAACCCAATGGAAAGAGCTCGCGAGCGTACGTTAGTCACATGCGAGTGAGTAATGCGGAAAATGCTATGAATAAAAAAGAACTTATCGATGCGGTGGCAGCAAAAGCTGACCTGAATAAAACCCAAGCCGAAGCGGCGGTAAATGCACTAGTCGAGGTCGTGGGGCAGTCGCTAGAAGATGGCAACCCAGTCGCACTTGTTGGCTTTGGTACCTTTGATGTCAAAGCGCGTGCGCCACGTACCGGTCGTAACCCAAAAACAGGTGAACCAATCGAAATCAAAGGCGCTCGGTTACCGGTATTTAAAGCAGGAAAACAGCTTAAAGAACGCGTCGATTTTTAACAAAAACAGCCATTGACACTGCGGTGCAAAACCCCGAGAATACGCGGCTTCCAATAAGCGCCCGTAGCTCAGCTGGATAGAGTACCTGGCTACGAACCAGGCGGTCGCACGTTCGAATCGTGCCGGGCGCGCCATATAAAACAAGGGCTTAGCAAGAAATTGCTAGGCCCTTATTTTTTGATAATTATTTATCAAGATTTCGCCAAGGGTAACCAAGGCATTTATCTCTATTACTACACGTCTCTAAACAACCTCTACAAGGCACAGCGTGTTGTGTTGCTTTTTCTAATAAGTCTAGTTGCTCTTGTTTTTGTTTTGGGCTCAACGTTTCAAACTCAGTTGCACTCATCTGACACCTCTATAAATAAAATAGCCATCATTGAGATGGCTAAAAGGCCTCTAACTTCCAATAGCGCAGAATGTATCTTTGCTTAGAGACGGGTATCAGTATAGATGCGAAGGTGTTAGTGAAAATTACCTTTGAATCGACAATGTCCAGTATTTAGTTAGAAAAGTAGCCGTTATCACGCAGTGAGTTATGCGTTGAAAACAAACTACAGCTCTACGTTGTGATAAATGTTTTGTACATCGTCTAAATCTTCGAGGATGCCAATAAACTTTTCGAACTGCTCCATATCGTCATCACCGAGCTGTGTGTAAGCCGTTGGGATCCATTGGATTTCTTCGACTTCAAATTCAGTAACGCCCATGGCGGTAAGTGCGGTTTTTGTTTTCAAGAAGTCGGTGGGTGCGCAGAAGGCGGTTAACTCGCCATCTTCACTTTCGATATCAGAGACATCAACGTCGGCATCCATCAGTGCTTCAAGTGCAGCATCCTCGTCTTCACCTTTAAAAGTGAATACGGCTAAGTGTTCGAACATGTGCGCAACACTGCCTTGAGTACCAATTTTACATTTGGTTTTTGTGAAGGCTGTTCGTACGTCACCAAAGGTGCGGTTTGGGTTGTCAGTTAAGCATTCGATGATTGCGAGTGATCCGCCGGGGCCATAGCCTTCGTAACGTGCTGGAGCGTAATCCTCACCACCACCACCTTTAGCTTTGTCGATGGCTTTTTCGATAACGTGACTAGGGACTTGGGCTTTTTTGGCGCGGTCAAGAAGGGAGCGTAAGGCAAGATTACCATCAGGGTCTGGGCCGCCAGATTTAGCCACCATGTAAATTTCACGACTAAAGCTGCTGTAAACCTTTGCGTTCTGATCTGAGGTTTTTGCCATTGAGGCTTTGCGGTTTTGATATGCGCGACCCATCGGTCTGCTACTCCAATTGGTTAAAACTATGTGAATATTTTAAAGGGTTGCTCGGTTTTAACCTAGTCCCTAATTGACAGGATAGTGAGCCAAGCTTGCGGGCTTTACGCCGAGATGGCCTGACCTAGTTGGGTCAACCGAGCTTTCATTTTATCGAATTCCGGGTGGCTGCTTAGATCGGATTGCGTGATATCGAGAAGATCAGATAGATCGTCTTGTTGTTTGATGGTGTCGGCATCGAAAGCCGCAATCAACTCGTGACTACCTACGCGGTGGTAGCTTGCCATTACGCTGAGCACGTCATTTAAGGTGTTAACCGTGACTTCTAAGCGCACATCGGGCATTTCACCTTCGCTGTAATAGTCGCTGTAGAGATCGTAGCTATCTGTTTCTTTTTCGATTTGATCCAAAAAGCAGTAAAAGGCTTTTTCTCGAGTAGCTCCGATGAGTAGTGCGCTGAGCTTGTGATCGGCAAAGATCTTTTCGAGTTGCCATTCCTGAAATTGGTCGCTGCGATTATTCATGTTCAACCTCTTAATAATTGACCGGACATCTTAACGTAGGTTGATTTTCCGCTGTACTCGTCAAGGCAGACACTTACCAGTATGATAGCCGACCAAATTTGAGTACCAGCGGGCGAGCCGCTGACAAACTGTTGCTAGCGCAGTTTATGGGCGCAGCTTGTTGATGAGGAAGTACAGATGGAAGATGGTGTAATCACGATTTCAGAATTGAAAACTGGCGATAAATTTACGTTGGATATGAGTCTGCGTGAGGTGGTTTTCACAAAGCTGGCAGAGCCTAAGAAGTTTTTGATGGAAGATTGGTTCGAGGACGAGCGTGAGGTTTACCTCATGGAAGACCAGATCGAAGAAGATGAGCCGCTTCACTATGCCTACTCGCCAATGACTTTAGAAGAAGGCATGAAAGCTAATGAAGGTAAGTTTGGTAAAAACTTGGTGATGTTTGATTTTGTCGGTCGCGTGGTTGAAGGCATCGAGATGGATGATGGTGACGATGCTGATGAAGAGGGCGATGATTGATTCTTCGCTCCACAGACGCAGAAAAAAGCCACCCTCGCGGTGGCTTTTTTGTTTTTTGACCCTGGGTTTTCATGACTTATTGAGTTAACTCATGGTGACGTGAGTAATTTAGGCGTAATTTAGTCTTATCGTTCCCCTCACGATTTGGATGCCGCTGATGGAATCTTCACAAACATTTTCTTCTATTCCCGATATCGTCATCGTTGGCGGTGGTGCTGGCGGTCTTGAGCTCGCGACAAAGCTTGGTAACAAGCTAGGTAAAAAGGGACGCGCACGTATCACCCTGATCGATTCAACTCGAACGCATATTTGGAAGCCCTTGCTGCATCAGGTGGCCTCAGGTGCTTCCGATCCAGCAGACCATGCCTTGGAGTACTTGGCGCAAGCGAGTTGGCATGGGTTTCAGTTCCGCCTAGGCACGATGGATGGTCTGGATCGTGTGGCAAAGAAAATTCATTTGGCGCCGGTTTATAACGAATCGGGTGAAATGATCATCCCTGAACGTGAGTTTCCCTATGACACGCTGGTGCTATCGGTGGGTAGCGTGGGTAATGATTTTGGTATCCCAGGGGTCAAAGAGCATTGCTTATTCTTGGATACAAAAGCGCAGGCAGTGGGATTTCAGAAAAAGCTTTTGGAAACATTGATCCGCGTGAATACCCAACAACGTAAGGTCGAGGCAGGTCAGCTCGATGTGGCGATTGTTGGTGGGGGCGCAACTGGCGTTGAGCTAGCGGCGCAGTTGCATCAGGTTACGCGCCAACTGACCCAGTATGGTTTAGATGTTGTGAATCCTGATTCGGATATTCGCATTAGCGTGATTGATGCGGGCGCCAGAGTGCTGCCGATGTTGCCTGAACATATCTCAGCGCAAGTGACACGCGAGCTAGCTAAGTTAGGTATTGATGTGATCAGCCAAGCAAAAGTGACCAAAGTTAGTCCAGCAGGCATCGAGATAAATAATGACAAAGTGATTCCTGCGGCGATTTCTGTGTGGGCGGCGGGGATAAAGGCGCCTGAATTTTTAAGCACTTTGGGGCTTGAAGTTAATCGTATCAATCAGATCAAAGTGAAAAAGAATTTGCTCAGTGAATCGGATGACAACATCTTTGCGGTCGGTGATTGTGCCGCTTTTCCAGTTGATGAAAACGGCATGTCGGTTCCGCCACGTGCGCAAGCAGCTCATCAGCAGGCAAGCTTTGTTGCGCGAGCGATATGCCGTCGACTTCGCGGTAACCCAGAGATTGGTGAATACGTATATCGCGATTTCGGCTCACTGATTACCCTGGGTCGTTACAGCACGGTGGGTAGCTTGATGAGTGATCTGACTGGTAGTGTGAAGGTCACCGGTTTTTTTGCGCGCTTGGTCTATTTGTCTCTCTACAAAATGCATCAATTTGCCTTGCATGGTTTGGTTCGAACAGGCTTACTGACGTTGACGCAGCTACTACGTCGTACGGTAGACCCATCGATTAAATTGCATTGATTGTTGGGGCTCTGCAGCGTTTTGCTGTCGGTGTAAAATACGCAATTAATATTCCACTGAGCTTTTCAGCAGCAACCGAGGCCAATGTACATGCAAGAACTGACCATAACACGCCCTGACGACTGGCACTTACACCTGCGCGATGGCGATATGTTGAAAGCGGTTCTTCCCGATACAGCGCGTCAATTTGCACGTGCGATTGTGATGCCAAATCTGAAGCCACCGGTTCGCACAGTTGCCGAAGCAAGTGCTTATCGTGATCGCATCATGGCGGCTTTGCCTGATGGTATGAATTTTGAGCCGCTGATGACCTTGTATCTGACGGATAACACCACACCTGATGAGATCGCTAAGGCGAAAGAGAGTGGGTTTGTTAAAGCGGTTAAGTACTATCCAGCGGGTGCAACGACGAACTCGGACTCAGGTGTCAGCGATATTCTGAAAGTAACCGATGCGCTTGAGGCGATGCAGTCGGTTGGGTTGCCTTTGTTGTTACATGGTGAGGTGACGAGCTCAGACATCGACATTTTTGATCGTGAAGCTTTGTTTATTGATTCAATCTTGAAGCCTCTGATCGATAAGATGCCATCACTGCGCATTGTGCTAGAACACATTACCACCAAGCAGGCAGCTGAGTTTGTGACCAATGCACCAGATCATATTGGTGCCACATTGACGCCACAGCATTTGCTCTATAACCGTAATGCGATGTTCCAGGGTGGCATTCGTCCGCATTACTACTGTTTACCGATTCTTAAGCGCGAAAATCATCGTGAAGCCTTAGTTGCCGCAGCCACTAGCGGTAACAAAAAGTTTTTCTTAGGTACCGATAGCGCACCTCATGTCACCGGCGCTAAAGAGGCGTCTTGTGGATGTGCAGGTATTTATTCAGCCCATGCGGCAATTGAGTTTTATGCAGAAGCGTTTGAGAAGGCCAATGCGCTGGATAAGTTAGAAGCTTTTGCCAGTCATTTTGGCCCGGACTTTTATGGTCTGCCTCGCAATACCGAGACGATCACCTTGGTTAAAGAAGAACACACAGTGCCCGCAACTCACCCTGCGGGCGTAACACCTTTGCGCGCTAATGAAACATTAGGTTGGAAGATGCGTTAAGCATTTTTCGGTATATCGACTGCGTACATCAATAAGGTGTCGAGATCGATGACATCAAGTGCTTTTTTGTGTGTAGCGGCTAATACGACTTTAGGTGCACGACCTTCTTGGTGAGCTTCTTTCCACCGTGTTGCGCACAAGCACCAATGATCACCCGGTTTTAATCCTGGAAAGCCAAGTGCAGGGCGGGGCGTAAGTAAATCATTCCCTTGGTCTAGGGTGTATTGCAGAAAAGCATTATCAACAACAGCACATACTGTGTGTTGCCCACGGTCTTCTGATTCGGTTTGACAATAGCCATTTCGAAAAAAACCGGTGAGAGGGGATTCACTACAGAGTTGCAGTGGTTGATCTAAAACATTCAGAGCTGACATGTTGATGTGCCTGTTTCAAAAGATACTTAGATAGTAGTCAGGATAGGCGCATAAAAAAACCGAGCAATGCAGCTCGGTTTCTAAGTCCTTTGGTGTTTTGTTCAGCTTTTACGAAACGCTTCAAAGTTTGAAACGTTATCTTGCTGCCAAGCTTTTTTTATAGATTGTTGTTTTCTCTTATTTTCTTCAAAAATCTTAGTGAGCTTATTGGCAAAGTCATCTGAACGAGCTAGCACCACCAACTTGTTCGTTTCGAGATGTCCCATCTGTCATATCCTAAAAGAGTATTTTTGTTTTAACGCTGGATACAACTTTTAGCGCAAGAGGAATTATTTTAAGTATTTGTTTACAACTGTAAACCTATTGATTCATAAAACTTTTTAATCAACGATAAAATAAGGCTATATAAAACAATATGTTAGCAACAAATTATATTAAATATTAAATTAAATCAATAAGTTAGTGAGTTTTAATGCGCACAAAACATATTAAATTTTTATTTAAAGCTATTTCACTCTAAATCGATAAACCCCGAGGTTATGGATCAAAAATAATCGTATTAACCATGGAGTTAAGCAAATATTGAGTAAGGTGTTTTTATGAATGATTCCGAAATGTTTGAATTTCTTAGAGCTAATCAGGGTAAGTTTTTAAACCTTCCCGTTGAAAAAATCATTAAGAGGTTTGTGTATCTGACGTCCATTCAAGATGAGCCTGGTGAATATATTCAGTCGGGGTTTGATGCTGACATGGTTATCCTTATGCATGATGCGGCTCGCACGCATAACCATCCAGAACTTCGCTTAATTGCAGATAGATTTAGCGATCTTTCAAAGAACTCACATAGCCGCAGTATTATCAGTATTTGATATTTCTCGATTATTAACGGGCAGAAAGGCTTAACTTTTTATATGCATCATTATAATCGCAGTATTTTTGTAGCATTATATTTTTCTGTATAACTTGAGAAATTATTTAACCCCTTCAAGTACATTGGGATTCATTGGTTGACGGTGGCCAGTTAAGCATTTCATGGATATAGTGCTTAGCATCTTTCGTGAGCTGATTTTTTATGCGCTATGAACCACCAGCTCATCATGGGTTGGATGTTATTTATCTCGATTCTCATTACTTGGCGGTGAATAAACCGGCGGGGCTTTTGTCTGTGCCTGGCCGTGGCCTTGAAAAGGCTGACTGTATGGCTTCTCGTGTCAATCTTGAATATCCCGAGGCGTTGATTGTGCATCGTCTGGATATGTCAACATCGGGCGTTTTGCTGATGGCTCGATCATTAGAAGCTCAAGCTGCGATGGGGAAGCGATTTGAATATCGTGAGGTTGAGAAAACGTACATTGCCCGAGTTGCAGGTGAATGCCCTCTTGCTGGCAATATCGATCTTCCTCTGATTACTGACTGGCCGAATCGCCCACGTCAAATTGTGGACCATGAGGTGGGTAAGTCCGCTTTTACCCAGTATGAACGCCTTGATTATTCCGAGCGGTATGATGTGAGTCGCGTCTCCTTACATCCTAAAACAGGTCGCAGTCATCAGTTAAGAGTTCACATGGCCTCTATCGGTCATCCTATTTTGGGTGATGAGTTATACGCACCTGATGAATGGGTTGAGGGACAATCGAGACTTTATCTGCATGCGCAGTCATTACGATTTGAGCATCCTTTTATAGATGAATGGCTGATAGTCGAGTCTTTGTCGCCGTTTTAACTCGATTGGTGGTTGAGTCCGTAAGCCTGCCTGCTTGATAATGATTCCGTAATCAATATGACTCAGGAGTCATTGTGAAGTTATCGGTCGAACAGTTTCGCCACTGGGAACATAAAAAGGTCACTCTCGTAGGGATGTCAGGTGTGGGTAAAACCTACATCTCTAGCATGCTGCGTTCGTCGCAATGGTTCCATTACTCAGGTGATTATCGTATTGGCACGCGTTATCTCGATGAGGCCATTCTCGACATGATCAAAAGTAAGGCGATGGAAGTGCCTTTCTTGAATGAGTTATTGCGTAACGATTGGATTTATATCCGAAATAACATCAAGGTCTCAGATTTGGGTCCTGTTTTGTCGTTTGTTGGTAAGTTAGGTAATCCAACGCTCGGTGGAGTGGAGTTGGAGGATTTTCAACGTCGCCAGGATTTATATCGTCAAGCTGAGATTGCTGCGATGCATGATGTGCCTGGCTTTATTGAGAAAGCGCAGAATATTTATGGCTACAAACATTTCGTTAACGATGTGGGTGGCTCGCTGTGTGAGCTAGATGATCCTGCGGTCATGGATGTTATCGATGAAAACACCTTGATTCTGTATATCCAAGTGACTAACGAGGAAGAAGAACAGAAGCTGATTAGTCGTGCGCAAAGTGCACCCAAGCCTTTGTACTATCGCCCCGAGTTTTTGCTTGAGCAGTTAGAGATCTATCTCGCTGAGAATAACTTGGAGTTTGCTGCGCAAATGGATCCAGATGAATTTACTCGTTGGGTATTTCCACGCTTGTTCCATTCGCGCGTGCCTCGTTATGAAGATATCGCTAAGCGAGGCTATACAGTGACCTCACAAGAGGTATCTTCGGTAAAAAATGAAGCTGACTTTTTGGCGTTAATCGAAACTGCGATTGCTCGCCAGTCATAACCTAAGGATTGAGTTTTGCCGATTGTTGCACATAACAACTTACCCTCATTTGATCGTCTTAGGGGCGAGGGTGTTGCTGTGCTTAGCCCAGAGCGTGCAAAGAATCAGGATATTCGTGAGCTGCACATTGGCCTATTGAACATGATGCCGGATAAGGCGCTAGAGGCGACTGAGCGGCAGTTCTTCCGTTTGGTCGGTGAGAGTAATCCGATTGCCCAGTTTTATGTACATCCCTTTACCTTGCCATCATTGCCTAGAGGTGAAGAGGCGCGCGCTTATATCGAGCAATACTACGAAACCTTTGATCAAATTCGTGAGCAGGGTTTAGATGCCTTGATTATCACTGGCGCCAATGTGGTTGGGTCTGACTTGTCGAATCAGCCTTTTTGGGAGCCGCTGAAAGAGGTTGTCGATTGGGCTTATGAGAATGTGACCTCAACCTTGTGCTCATGCTTGGCTACACATGCAGTGCTTGAGTTCCGTTATGGGCAAAAACGCCGGCCGCAACCAACAAAGGTTTGGGGTGTGTATCCTCATCGTGTTGTCGATCAAGCGCATCCTCTTATCTCTGATGTGAATACGCGATTTGATGTGCCTCACTCACGTTGGAATGCGGTAGATCGTGATCAATTTGATTCAGCAAAACTGCGCGTCTTGGTTGAAAGCGAGGAAGTGGGTGTGCACTTAGCAACAAGTCAGGATGGTTTCCGGTTTGTGTTCTTTCAAGGGCATCCAGAATACGACACGGTTTCGTTGCTAAAAGAGTTTAAGCGTGAAGTCGGACGATATGCTGTCGGTGATCTTGCGCAGTTCCCACCGTTCATTGCGAATTATTTTGGCGAACAAGAAAAAGCATTGGTGCGTGAATATATTGCAGATTTGAAGTTCGCTAAGGCGCAGAAATTACCTTTGCCAAACTTTCCAGAGCACTTGCTTACGCCGGCACTTGATAACACCTGGCACGATACCGGTGAAGCGATTGTCGGTAATTGGATGGGCTTAGTTTATCAAGTCACTAATAACGACAGAAAACTACCGTTCATGGAAGGTGTTGATCCCGATAACCCATTGGGTTTGGATTAAGCTTTTTTCACAAACTCTGATTTAAGGCCCATCGCACCGACGCCTGGTATCTTGCAGTCAATATTGTGATCGCTATCAACGAGGCGAATATTCTTCACCTTGGTGCCTATCTTGATACCGCTAGAGCTGCCTTTCACATTCAGGTCTTTGATGACCACGACGGTATCGCCGTCTTGTAAAAGGTTGCCATTGGCATCACGCACAACGAGTTCGTCACTCGTTTCAGTGTTATCGCTTGGTGACCATTCGTGTGCGCACTCGGGGCAGATCATCATTTGGCCATCTTGATAAGTGAATTCAGATTGGCATTGAGGGCAAGGGGGTAGAGTATTCA